>CAVKLS010000209.1:0-3448 GCA_963657025.1 bacterium
CTGTCACTTTTGTGACGGCGTTTTTTCTTTGTGCCGATTTTTTGCTCCATAGTTTTAAACTATGGACAACAGCTTGAAAACAGTATTTTGAAATGCGACGTTTGTGTATTAAAATCTAATCAGAAATCAACTTTTTGAAAGGAAGAAAGAAATGAGCACAAACGCACCTTATAAATATGATATAGTCGGCAGCTTTTTGAGAACAGACGCTGTTCATCAGGCGAGAGAGAAGTTTGAAAACGGAGCAATTTCCGCAGAAGAGCTTAAGAAAATAGAGGACGACGAAATTAAAGGTCTTGTCAAGAAAGAGAATTCCGCCAAACTTCACGCTTTCACTGACGGTGAATATCGCCGCTCATTCTGGCACTTGGATTTTCTCTGGGGACTTGATGGCGTGAAGAAGGTTAAGTCGGAGCATTTCTCCGTCGCTTTCAAGGGCTTCCAGCCTAAATCCGAAACAATCAAGATTGTTGACAAGCTTGATTTTCCTGAGGATCACCCGTTCCTGAAGCATTTTGCTTTTCTTAACAGCGTAACCGAGGGAACGGGAGCGGTCGCAAAGCAGTGCATTCCGTCTCCGTCCATGCTTCACCTTATTTGTTGTGTTCGTGAGGCAAATTATCAGCCGATTGAGAGATATAAGGACGAGCAGGTACTTCTCGATGATCTGGCAAAGACATATCAGAAGGCTGTTAAAGCATTTTATGATGTAGGATGCCGCTATTTGCAGCTTGACGATACCTCATGGGGTGAGTTCTGCTCTCAGGAGAAGAGAGAGACTTATGCGAAGAGAGGAATCGACGTGGATGAGGTCGCAAAGAAGTACGTTTATGTGCTCAATAAGGTACTCGAGGCTAAGCCTGACGACATGACAATCACGATGCACATTTGCCGCGGAAACTTCCGTTCAACCTGGTCTTCAAGCGGTGGATATGAGCCTGTAGCCGAGATTCTCTTCGGTAACTGCAATGTTGACGGATTTTTCCTCGAGTATGACAGTGATCGTGCTGGCGGATTCGAGCCGCTCAGATTTATCGGAAATCAGAAGGTTGTTCTCGGACTTGTTACCTCGAAAGAGGCTAAGCTTGAGAACAAGGAGGAGATTATCGCAAGAATCAACGAGGCGGCAAAATATGTTCCGCTTTCACAGCTTTCGCTGAGCCCGCAGTGTGGTTTTGCCTCGACAGAGGAGGGCAACCTTGTTACGGACGAGGATCAGTGGAAGAAACTTGCTTTGGTTAAAGAAATTGCAGACGAGGTCTGGGGTTGAGCCAAAAAGTAAATCAGAGAAAATACGATTTTACCTTATCAATTATTACAGCAAATCCGTCAGAAAATATTCTGTCGGATTTTTGCTTTGCATGGGAAAATGTGTTAAATTAGATTTGTTAAACAAAAATACGACAAAGTATAAATAAAAAACAGGTGCGAAAATAAACGCACCTGTTTTCTTGATGTTCCTGTTAATTTACAATCAGCCTAAATCGGAATAGAGGTCGGCACTGTAAACGCCGCTTTCGATAAGCTTTGCGAAGCTGTCGATGACGGATGCCTTATCCTCAGCATAAGTGACGCCGAACCACTTGTCCTTTGTCTCGAGAACCTTGACCTTAGTCTCGTTCTTCTCGAGAAGCTCGCCGATGAGAATGGGGAGGAGATACTCTGCCTTCATCGGATTTGACGGGACTGTTTTCTCGAAGAATACCTTGAAGTTTGTCTCGAGAGTATTCATAAACTCGGGAGTGAGACCCCAGAAGTTCATGGAGACATATGAGTCTGCGTCAATTTCTTTTCCGTTTACTGCGGCACCTGTTGGAGTTTTTACGATATCGCTTGTCTCGACAACCTCGGTAAGGTAAGAATTCTCGTCAACCTTGCTGATACCTCTTGTTACACCGCCGTTCTCGGAAAGTGTGTTCTTGAGGATGAAGCCTGCCATGCAGAAATCCTTCTCGCCGGAAACGAGGTAATCGTGAACCTGCTTGAAAGCCTCTTTGCCGTAGTAATCGTCTGCATTGATAACGCAGAACGGGCAATCGATCTCGTCCTTTGCTGCAAGAACTGCTTGACCTGTGCCCCACGGCTTGGTTCTTCCCTCAGGGAATTCACCGGGGATATTGTGAAGATCCTGGAAGCCGTAAGCTACCTCTACGTTATGAGCGGAGCAAATTCCCTCAATTCTGTTTCCGATAGCCTCACGGAAGTCCTTTTCGATATCTTTTCTGATAACGAACACGATTTTGTTGAAGCCAGCCTCGATTGCATCGTGAATGGAATAGTCCATGATGATGTGATTTGAGCTGTCAACTGCAGCGAGCTGCTTGATTCCGCCGCCGAAACGGCTGCCGATTCCCGCAGCCATGACTAATAAAGCTGTTTTCATACTAAGCTCTCCTTTACTTAATGTCACGTTGAAAAATTCACCTTGTATATGGGAAAATAAAAGACGCAGATGAATTTTATTTTATCTGCGTCTTTGAAGCAAAATAACTTAGCCTGTGTTATCAGAAAACACAGTACTTGCTCATGTATTCGTCCATGAGAGGAAGAATATCGCCGTATGTACCCTTGGAAACAAGATACTCCTTGATGTCCTGAACGGTCACGAGAGCGTGAACATTGAGTCCGTACTCCTCCTGAACCTCCATGATAGCGGTCTTGCCCGGGATTTTTCCTACCTCACAGCGGTTAACGCTGATGAACATGTGCTCAACCTTTACGTCGCCGCAACCCTTGAGAATGGGCATAACCTCACGGATAGCAGTTCCTGCCGTGATAACATCCTCGATAATGATGATTCTGTCACCGCTCTGTGGCTTGTATCCGACTATAGAGCCGCCCTCGCCGTGATCTTTCTCCTCCTTGCGGTTGAAGAAATACGGCTTGCTTACTCCGTAGTTGTTGTAAAGTGCACCGGCACAGCTTGTGGCAAGGGGAATTCCCTTGTAAGCGGGACCGAACATAGCGTCAAATTCGTCACCGATTGTTTCCTTAACAAGCTTAGCATAATAAGAACCGAGCTTGGCAATCTGCTCGCCTGTTTTGTAGTTGCCTGTATTTACGAAATAAGGAGTGTTTCTGCCGCTCTTTGTGACGAAATTTCCGAAACGAAGAACGTCGGCACTCATCATAAATTCGATAAATTCCTTTTTTGTTTCAGTAAGCATTGGCTTATCCTCCTGAAATATTATTTATTTGATATTACCATAAAAAAGCCAAACTTACAACACAATAATCTTAAACAGTTTGAAAACTCTTGTAATTATGGCGGTTTTAACGATTGTAATTTTCTCGTGTTTGTCTTATAATCAGCCTTGTTAATGATAATCGGGATTTTATATCAAATGGGACTTGCAGGCTTAAGAGCCTAAAACAGACTGCAGATAAATTTAAAGTGATAAAGCTCCGAATTATGGTACAGTTAAAATCTGATTATATAGTGTATGCT
>CAVKLS010000210.1:0-3443 GCA_963657025.1 bacterium
GTATATATCGGTTCGTCGCCGTCATGTGTGAGGCATACGACATAATAGGATTTATCGTGCATTTTCTTAGGCAAATTCACTTCCACAAACTCATGACCCTCACAGGTGTGACCTACCCTATAGTCAAGCTTTTCGCCCGTCTCGACAAGATATGCTCCCGTGATGTTGTTTGCGATATTCAGAAGCTCGAAGCGGATTTTCGGCTTGAACACATGCACGAAAATCTTTCCCTTTTTACAGGTGAACTCTGCAAAATCAAGCTCATAGGGATAGATTCCCGCACTTTTCGTGCCGTAGATGCTGTCGGCATTTGCCGTGACATATTTTCCGACCGTATCGAGAACCTCCACGCTTTCCTGCGGTATTGAGCCGTCCCCTTTGGGACCGACATTAAGAAGATAGTTGCCGCCGCGGGAATTAATCTTCACAAGAAGCTTGATTATATCGTAAGGATTTTTCCAGTTTTTGTCGTATTTGTTGTATCCCCATGTGTCGTTAATGGTAGCGGGAACCTCCCACAAGCCGTCATACGGAAGTCTCGGAATAAAGTTGTCTCCCGTTGTCATGTAGTCGCCCAGACCATTGCCTATTCTGCCGCTTATGACAACATCGGGGTTGTAGCTTCTCACCAAGTCTACCATTTCCTTTGACTGCTCGGGCGTTGTACCCATCGGCGTATCAAACCAGATTAAATCAGGATTATACTGCGTCATAATCTCTCTGAGCTGCGGCATGCATTTGCGGTCAAGGTACGCACGGTAGTCTATATCCTTCTCCTTGCCTGCGATGTAACCGTCCGGGTCATGCCAGTCCTGAGCCTGAGAGTAGTAAAGACCGAATTTCAGTCCGTGCTTGGCACAAGCGTTCTTTAATTCGAACACCAGATCTCTGCCGCAAGCGTTCACGCTGTTGTACGGCGAGCAAGCCGAATTGAAATTCGCAAAGCCCTCGTGATGTTTGGAAGTGAGAACGATGTACTTCATTCCCCAGTCTTCACATTTCTCTGCGATTTTCTCAGCATTAAATTCGCTCGGATCAAAATCGTTCATTAATTTTTCGTATTCCTCAGCGGGAATATTCAAGTGATTCATTATCCACTCGGCTATCCTGTCGGTTGTCTGTCCCTTGTATTCGCCCGCAAGCATAGAGTACAAACCGAAATGAATGAATAAGCCGTATCTTGCCTCTTCAAACCAATTTGTCATATTGACTCTCCTGTCAAAAAATCTCGTTTTCATTGTATTCTCAAATGTATAATTTTACAAGTCGAAACTGAATTGTTCACAAAAAATACTTATTCGGTTCTTATTTTGTGATATTATATTTACGTAAGGTTTGTTTTTTCACAAAGTATTTTTAAAGGAGGATTTTTCACATGCTTTATCCGATTATGACAGACTCCCGACTGCTCATCGATCTCTCGGGAATATGGGATTTCACCCTTGACGGCGACAAGGCTCTTGACGAAAAGCAATACGAAACGGGACTTGCAGATCCCGAGAAAATGCCCGTCCCCTCAAGCTACAACGACATCAAGGAAGGCACAAAGTACCGTGACCACTTCGGCTTCGTGCTGTATCAGAGAAAATTCTCACTGCCAAGCATGGTAAGATCTCAGCGTGTTGTTTTGAGATGTGATGCAGTCACCCACAAGGCTAAGGTTTACCTGAACGGACGCTTGGTAACAGAACACAAGGGCGGATTTTTGCCGTTTGAAGCCGAGATTAACGATTACCTCGTTCACGGCGAAAATTTACTCGTCATTGCGGTCGACAACAAAATCGACTACACCACGCTGCCCGTCGGCTCACCGTCGGGCGGAGATATGTTCGGAATGGGCGGCAGTGCCGATGTTTCCGAAAAGCAGACAAAAAACAGTCCAAATTTCGATTTTTTTAATTATTGCGGCATCACCCGTACCGTCAGAATTTACACAACTCCGAAAAGCTACATTGAAGATCTTACCGTTGTGCCGAAAGTCAGCTTCAACTCGGACGGCACGAATGAAGCGGAGCTTCATTACAGCGTGAAAACATCGGACGATGACGATTCAAAGGAAATTCTCGTCACGCTAAAGGATAAGGACGGAAACAGTATTGCCGTTTCCGACAAAAAGGAAGGCATTCTTTCAGTCAAAAACGCCAAGCTTTGGTATCCGCTCAAGCCATATCTTTACAATATCGAGGTAAAATACGCAGAAGACAGTTATTCGCTTCCGCAAGGAATCAGAAGCGTAAGGATTGACGGAGCGAAATTTCTGATTAACGAGAAGCCGTTCTATTTCAAAGGCTACGGCAAGCATGAAGACACCTTCCCCAACGGCAGAGGAATTAATCTTCCGATGAATTCTAAGGACATAAGTCTCATGAAGTGGCAGAGCGCAAACTCATTCAGAACAAGCCACTACCCTTACAGTGAAGAAATGATGCGTCTTTGTGACGAAGAAGGAATAGTCGTCATCGACGAAACTCCCGCCGTGGGAATAAATCTTCTCTTCGGCGGCGGTGCGAATTTCCACGGAAAAACCATAGGAACCTATGACCCCGAGCACGGTGTGAAAACCGAGGAGCACCACAAGGAGGTCATAAGAGATTTAATCGACCGAGACAAGAACCACGCTTGCGTTGTCATGTGGAGCATAGCAAACGAGCCCGATTGTGCGAGCGAGGGTGCATACGAATATTTTGAGCCGCTGTTTAAGCTTGCCCGTGAGCTTGACCCGCAGAAAAGACCGTGCACCATGGTTTCTGTTCAGACGCCAAACGCACCAGAAACCGACGTTTCGAGACTTTTGAGCGATGTCATCTGTCTCAACCGCTACTATGGCTGGTACATCGCCGGCGGCGAGCTTGACAAGGCTGAAAGCATGCTGAGAAACGAGCTTATCGGCTGGGAAAAATACGGCAAGCCTGTTATGTTCACGGAATTCGGAGCGGACACCGTCATGGGACTTCACGACACAACACCTGTCATGTTCACAGAGGAATATCAGCTTGAGTATTACAAAACCTACAGCAAGGTTTTTGACGAGATGAGCTTTGTTGTCGGCGAACAGGTGTGGAACTTTGCCGACTTTGCGACAAGTCAGGGCATAGTACGTGTTCAGGGCAACAAAAAGGGACTTTTCACGCGTGACAGAAAGCCGAAGCTTGCGGCTCATTACTACAGAGAACGCTGGAATTCCATTCCCGATTTTGATTACAAAAAGTAAAAAGCAAATTTGCAAAGGCAGGTTTTTAACCTGTCTTTGCTTTTTGTTGAAAAGTCAGCTGTTTTGATATATACTAAAAAACAAATCAAAAATTATCGGAGATTCTTTTTAACAACAGGAGAACTAATTGTGGAAAACTCAGCTGCAAACAAACCGTTTAACATAGTAATACTCGACGGCGGCACTACAAACCCCGGAGATATCACCTTTGAGCCGATAGAAAGCTTAGGCA
>CAVKLS010000211.1:0-3440 GCA_963657025.1 bacterium
AGATTGTGTTTGTAGGCTCGGGCAAATTCGATTTTTTGCTTGAAGATAAAAATTACATAAGAGAGAAAATTGATTATGACGACGAGTGGTATACTCCCGAAAGAATATCAATGATGCTAGATATGGACAAATACGGCGGTAATTTTGCACGTGCCGACGAGGTGGAGAAAATCATCGAAGCTGAAATCAAGGTGATAGAAAAGTATAAGCCCGACGCAATTCTGACGGGATACAGAATGACGCTGACCGTTTCGGCAAGAATTTGTGAAATTCCGATTATCTGGTGTTTGGCGGCTGCTCTCTCTAAGCCGTACCTTGAAATGATCCTGGAGAAAACAAAAGAGCTTTCCGCCAAAAAGCGTGACAGAGGACAAACGTATGAAACAAAAAGAGCGATGTTCGAGGATAAGATAGCGTGCGACAGACTTCTGGGCGCTTGCAAGACTTCGAAAATCTGGAACGATTACCTGATAAAAAACGGCAAAGAGCCTTTTGACTGCGACCTCGATTTATACACGGGAGACTTGCATTTGATGTCGGACGCAAAGGAATATTTCCCTGAGCTCGAGGAGACAGAGCGATATAAATTCATCGGTCCTATTCTGAATAACCTTCACATACCCATGCCTGAAATCGTAAAAAAGGTGTTTGATGAGGGCAATGGGCGCAAAAAGGTGCTTGTTTCTGTCGGCTCAGCCGGCAACAAGGAGCTTTTTCTCAAGATACTGAGGGCAGGCTTGGACTTTGACTGCGATTACTTTGTTTCCGTCATAGGAATTCTGAGCGACGAGGAAAAAAGTCGTTTCCCCGATAATTATCACTTCTGCGAGAAATTTCCGCTGATTGAAATAGCCGAGCTTTGCGACGGTGCAATCATTCAGGGCGGACAGGGAACCTTATATGCCGCCATAGCCGCAAAATGTCCGATTCTTTCCGTTCCTGCCACATTTGAGCAGAGGAAGAATGTCGAGAATCTGTTTGAACATTATCGGTGCGGTGAGTTCATAAGAATGTTCGGCGTCTCTGAGGAGAGCATAAAAGCGGCTTTTTCAAAGCTTATCACATCAGACGGGTACAAAAAAGAGATGATAAGAGCGTCTGAGAATATCGGAAAATACTTTGATAACAGATGTCTGGCGGCAGAGATTTCCGCTGACTGCATTGAAGATTTGATTAACGGCAGAGCCTGATTGGCTTTGCCGTTTTTTGTGTCCGCTTTTTGTCCATGCAGAAAGAGTAGAATTACGGCTGTAAGAGTTAATACAGGAATTAAGAAAAATATATCTTGGGAATACGGTCGCTTTGAAAAAGGAGCGTGTCCGTTTTTTGTCCCCGTGTATGGCGTAAAATAGAGAATGTAAACGAAAAGGAAAGAGAGAAAGAATGAAAAAGATATTATTGTTGAACGGAAGTCCCAAAGGAAAAATGAGCAGTACATTAAGGCTCACGAATTCCTTTTTGGAGGGACTGAATAAAAACGGAGAATATGAAATTGAAGAGGTGATATGTTCGCAGGCAGACGTCAAGGAATGCTTCGGCTGCTTCGGCTGCTGGAGGAGTGAAAAAGGAAAATGTGTGATCGCCGATGACATGGACGGTATTATCGGGAAGTATCTGGCGGCGGATATTGTAATTTGGAGTTTCCCGACATATTTCTACTCGATGCCGTCGGGAGCAAAGAAAATTATGGACAGGCTTTTGCCGCTGTACAGTCAGGAGCTTTACTCGGATGACGGAAAGACAACCTATCATCCGCTAAGATACAAGCTTGAAAATCAAAGATACATTTTGTTTTGTTCATGTGCATATTACAACACGGCGCAAAACACCGATGCGGTGAAGCGACAGTTCGAATTGCTGTACGGTGACAAATGCGAGACGCTGTTTTGCACGGAGAGTCAACTGCTTTCGAATCGATTTATGGATTATCTCACGGAAGAATACCTGAACGTGCTGAAAAAGGAGGGCGAAAAATACGGGAAGAGCTTTAAGCTCAGCGAAGAGATAAAAGAGAAGTTCTCCAAGCCGTTTTTGCCGATAGATGAGTTTATGGATTTTGTTTCGGCTTCGGCGGTGCAAAAGCAGGCGGGTCAGACAAGAGAGGAATATGAGTTATCCCAAATATCAGCTTTCTTCAAAAGTCTAGCTTTGACATACGATCCCAAAAGGCTTGAGGCAGAGAAATCGGTTATGGAGATAGAGCTCAGTGACCGAACGTACAAATGCCAATTGCATATGAACAAGGAAAAATGTGAGTTAATCGAAAATGAAGAAGAATTCCTCGGGTACAGATTAAAGGTGATAAGTAAATTGTCGTTTTTCACGGCAAACTTAAATCTGAACGGCTCGGGAAAATCAAATATAAAATGTCCGAATATTAATTCGTTTATAGATTGGATTAATAAATTCGAGAAAAAAGGAATAAGAAAAGAAATTAAATTTTAAAGACGAAAAAGGAAAGAAGGAAAAAGAAATGTTGAACGAATTGAAGGTGGAAACACCGCTTATGAAATTGAACAGCTTTGAAAGCAACGAGGCTTTTATCAAGCTGGAGGGAAGCAATCTTTACGGAAGCGCAAAGGACAGAGCGGCGGTATATGTGCTGACTAAGCTTCTTGAGGACGGAACTATCAACAAGGACACTGAGATTGTGGAAAGCTCCTCGGGAAATATGGGCGTTGCGCTTGCGGCTGTGGGAGCAAGACTCAAATTAAAAGTCACGATTATGATTGACGATTCGATTTCGAGTCTTAACGAATTTTTGATCAAGGCGTACGGTGCAAATACCGTGAAAATCACGGAGGCTGACGAAAACGGAAGCTACCTGAAAAAGAGACTGAGCACCGTAAAGAAATACATCGAAGAAAGAGACAATGTTTACTGGATAAATCAGTACGGGAATCCGCTGGTTGTCGAGGCTTACAGGGAGACGGTCGGAAAGGAAATCGCAAAGCAGCTTCCGGATGTCGATTATGTTTTCATAGCAATATCAAGCGGCGGAACGTTTGCGGGAATTTCCGAGGCGATTCACGGACACAATAAGAACACGAAGGTAGTTGCGGTTGATGTTGAGGGCTCAAAGATTTTTGACCCGGAGACAAAGAAAATCAAGCACTTCACGGGAATCGGATCAAGCGTAAGAACGGATAATTTCCACAGAGCGATCATTGACGACAAGATTATCGTCAGTGAGGACGACGCAACAAAGGCATTGTTCAATCTGATGCGTGAGGAACAGCTTTTCTTGGGCGGCTCCTCAGGATGCGTGGTCACGGGTGCGAAGCAGTATCTGAAGAACAACAATATCACGGGCAAGAAGGTTGTTATGGTTTCCCACGACAGGGGCGACAGATACTTTGCCAATCTCTACAGCAAGCATCCCGAATTTATCGGTGATTAAATCGGAGATTTAAAATGGCGTCCGAGAGAGTATATTATAA
>CAVKLS010000212.1:0-3427 GCA_963657025.1 bacterium
GCCTGAGCCACGGAGAAATCCACACCGGCGGTAACGACAGGCCCAGTATTTTAGCAGATATGTTCGAGTCGATTACTGCGGCAATCTATCTTGACAGCGGTTCGCTTGACGAAGCAAGAAAATTCATTCTCACATATATCGCACCGGCGGCTAAAACAATAAGTTCCAAGAAATACAAGGACTACAAAACCACCTTACAGGAGATTATCCAGCAGAATCCCGAGGAGCATCTTAAGTATGTTTTGGTCGGAGAGTCGGGTCCCGATCACAACAAGCATTTTGTCGTTGAGGTGCACCTTAACAGCAACGTGATTGGCAAGGGCGGCGGAAGAAGCAAAAAGGAAGCCGAACAGCAGGCAGCCAGAGAAGCACTGGAGTTGATGGGTTATTAAGCACAGTAATATTTCTATATTTATTCCTCACAACGGTTGTCCGTGTCAGTGCAGCTTTTGCAATCAGCACAGAATAACGGGTGCTTCTAAACAGCCAAGTCCAAAAGAGGTTGAGGAAACCATTAAGAGTGCCGCTTTGTATATGGGCGAAAAGGCGCATAATGCGGAAATAGCCTTTTTCGGCGGCAGCTTTACGGCAATTGACAGAGACTATATGCTGTCTCTTCTTAAGGTTGCAAGCAAAGCTGTAAGGGACTATGGCTTTATAGGCATCCGCTGTTCCACAAGACCCGATAAAATCGACGAAGAAGTTCTCTCTATATTAAAGAAATATAATGTGACATCCATTGAGCTTGGGGCTCAGTCCATGTCCGACAGGATACTTTTTATGAATGACAGAGGTCATGACGCACAGTGTGTCAGAGAAGCCTCTTCACTGATAAAAAGCTTCTCTTTTGAGCTCGGACTTCAGATGATGACGGGGCTTTACGGCTCGGCTGAAAAAGATGATATTTTCACCGCTGAGGAGCTTATCAAGCTTAAGCCGAAGACTGTGAGAATTTATCCGACAATTACCCTCGACAACACGAGACTTGCCGACTTGTACCGCTCGGGTGAATATGTTCCGCCTACGCTTGACGATACGGTAAAGCTTGTATCAAGGCTAATTCCCATGTTTGAAAAGAACGGGATAAACGTTATCCGTGTGGGACTTCATGCCAGCGAGGAGATAGATAATCGGGTTGCGGGGCCGTATCATCCCGCATTCAAGGAGCTTTGCATGAGCGAGATTTTATTTTACGAAATCAGCGAGAAGCTCTCCCAATATCCGAAAGAAAACGATGATATTATCATAAAATGTTCGCCTAAGCTTTTGTCTGCATGCATAGGTCAAAAGAAGGCAAATGTCGAGAGACTTTCAAGACTTGGCTACAGAGTTAAATTTACTCCCGACGCCGACACCGACAGATTTTCAATTTCTTAATGTCTAATGTTAGAAAGGAAACCATATGCTTCTTAAATCTTTGGAAATACAGGGATTCAAAACATTTCCCGACAAAACCGTTCTGACATTTGAAGATCCCTTTGTCGCTGTTGTCGGTCCTAACGGAAGCGGAAAGAGCAATGTTTCCGATGCGCTCAGATGGGTTCTCGGCGAGCAGTCTGTCCATGCGCTTCGATGCGTCAAAATGGAGGACGTAATATTCAAGGGAGCATCGGGCAGAAAGGCGGCAGCTTTTGCCGAGGTCACTCTTCGCATTGACAATACGTCAAGAGAGATTGATTTTGACAATGACGATATTTCCGTTTCGAGAAGATTTTACCGTTCGGGAGAAAGCGAATATCTTATAAATAACGCTCAGGTGCGTCTTCGAGACATAAACGAGCTTTTTATGGATACGGGTCTCGGAAGAGACGGCTACTCCATGATAGGACAGGGCAAAATCGACTCGATAGTAAGCGTTAAGAGCGAGGACAGACGAGAGGTCTTTGAGGAGGCGGCGGGTATTTCCCGTTTCCGCTACAAAAAAGAGGAGTCGGAAAGACGCCTTGACAAGACCGAAGAGAACTTAGTCAGACTTCGTGATATTTTATCGGAGCTTGAGGACAGAGTCGGTCCCCTTAAGGTTCAGAGTGAGAAAGCGCAGAAGTTCATTGAGTACGACGAGGAAAAACGTGGACTTGAGATAGGAATTTGGACGGAGCAAATAGCCAAGTCGGAAAAAGACCTCAGAAATGAGGAGGACAAGGTTTCGCTTGCAAAGGCAGATTACTCAAAGCTTGAAAACGAAATAAGCACTGTCGCAAAGGAGATAGAGGATAACTACAATGCCGTCAATGCATGTACCGTTAAAATGGAGCAGGCAAGAAGCGACGCATCGTCGCTTTCGGAAGAGGCGGCAAGGATTGAAGGAAATATATCTGTCCTTAAAAACGATATTACTCATGACGAGAGCGACATCGAGAGAGTCAAGAGCGAATTAGAGAATCTTCGCACATCGTTCAACGATATAGATGCAGAGCTCACTGAAAAAAGAAAACAGCTTGAGGAAAAAGCGGCTGAAAAGAGCAAATTGAACGAGAAATTTGTTTCACTCAGTGACGAACTCGAGAGGTCTCACAGCGAGGAAGAGGAAATTAGAAACAACCTCGAGACGGATCAAAAGGAACTGAACGAGGTTAACGATGCCATTTCCGAAAAGCGCATTTTAAGCTCGGCTGACGAATCCTCGCTAAACGAGATAAAAAACAGAGGCGACAGTATCAGTACGGCGGTAAACGAGGGCAAGGAAGCCTTGCTTTCTCTTCAGAATGAGCGAGAGGTTATTCTGAAGGATATCGAAAAGGCTGAGGAGGAAATTTCTGCCGAAAACAACTCAATTGACGGCTACACCATGAAGCTTTCCCTCAGAACAAAAAAGCGTGACGAGATGAAAGCGCAGCTTGATAAACTGAATCTCGATGCGGGTGAGCACGATAGACGAGCAAGAATTCTTGAGGATCTCGAGAAAAACTACGAGGGATTTGCCCAGAGTGTTCGTGCCGTAATGCGAGAGGCGGAGAGAGGAATAATTCACGGCGTTCACGGCCCGGTCACGCAGATTATCCATGCCGCATCGGAGTATTCCACGGCAATTGAAATTGCACTCGGTGCGAGCCTTCAAAATATCGTTGTCGATTCTGAGGCTGACGCAAGGAACGCTATCTCGTTTTTGAAAAGAAGAAATGCTGGACGAGCAACGTTTTTGCCGCTTTCGACTATTAAGGGAAACAAAATTTCCACCCGTGATGTCGAGAACATGAACGGTTTTATCGGTCTTGCGGCAGATCTCGTCAAATGCGAGGAGCGTTATCAAAACATAAACTATTTCCTTTTGGGAAGAATAATCGTTTGCGATTCTCTCGATAACGCAACAGCCATTGCAAGAAGACTGAATTTCAGAAACAGGATAGTCACGCTTGACGGTCAGGTCATCAATGCGGGCGGCTCGTTTACGGGCGGTTCGCTTGCGAGAAATGCGGGACTTCTCGAC
>CAVKLS010000213.1:0-3383 GCA_963657025.1 bacterium
ACTGATTATTTGGCGTATTCTTGCAACAGTACCCACTTCGTACAAAGTATCACTGCTCGGGTCCTCTGTATCTAAATTTCTTTGCGTTAGCAGAAAAATCATTCGATTACTCTCTAAAGCTCTTCTGATAGCGTTAACCGACTTTCTTCGAGCGACATCAAATTGTATTGCCATATCCGGAAATACAACAAGTCCCCTTAGTGCAAGGACGGGTAAATTCAGTTCATAATTGTTTTCTGGCATAATTCAATAAATATAGTCTTTCTAAAAAATAACACAAAAAGACTGTGTAACAAAAATGTGCACAGTCTTTATTTTATTTTAGGCGGTAGTGTTCTTTCTTGCTTTTCTCTTTGGATTTGTTGATATCTGAATCTTTACAGGTGCCCTGTTCGGATCTTTAACAAGCTCAGGCTCGGCACCGGAATTTACAACATCCTCAGTAATCGTTACTTTTTCTATAGACGAATCAGAAGGAATATTGTACATAAGCGGTGTCAGGATATTCTCGACTATTGAACGAAGTCCTCTTGCACCTGTCTTTCGGTCAAGTGCTTTCTGAGCAATTGCTTTGAGAGCATCCTCAGTAAATTCCAATGTGACTCCATCAAGTTTAAGCAGCTTCTTATACTGGGCTGTAAGAGAGTTCTTGGGCTCGGTTAATATCTTCACCAATGCATCTGTATCAAGCTCATTAAGAGTTGTTATAACAGGAAGTCTACCGACAAGCTCAGGAATCAAACCGAACTTAACCAAATCGTGCGGTGTGACCTCCTTCATGATATTTGTCTTGTCTTCCGACTTACTTACAACAGAACCAGTGAAGCCTAAAACAGTGGATGATGAACGTTTTTCTATAACCTTATCGATTCCGTCAAAAGCTCCTCCGCAGATAAAAAGAATATTCGAAGTATCAATGAGAATATTCTCTCCCATAGGATGCTTTCTTCCGCCCTTAGCAGGCACCGAAGCTGTTGTACCCTCAAGGATTTTAAGCAAAGCCTGCTGAACGCCCTCTCCGCTTACATCACGTGTGATTGATGTGCTTTCAGACTTTCTCGTTATTTTATCGATTTCATCGACATAGATAATTCCTCGTTCAGCCTTATCAATATCGAAATCAGCAGCTTGAATTAACCTGAGCAGTATGTTCTCGACATCGTCTCCAACATATCCCGCTTCGGTAAGAGTTGTCGCATCGGCAATAGCAAACGGAACATCAAGAATTCTTGCTAACGTTTGGGCAAGATATGTTTTACCTACACCTGTTGGTCCCAAAAGAAGAACATTACTTTTTCCCAGCTCAACATCATCTTTACCAAAAGCAACTCTTTTATAATGGTTATAAACCGCAACAGACAACGCTATTTTTGCCTCGTCTTGTCCGATTACATATTCATCGAGTTTCTCTTTGATTTGATGTGGCTTAAGTAAAGTTTTGAACTTTTCTTTAGAGGTTTTCACCTCAGGAGTTGAAGGGTCCTCTTCCTCAAGTATACCCATACATATATTAACACATGTATCGCAAATATATGTTCCGGGCTGAGTTCCGGCAATTAATTTCCTGACTCTTTCTTGTGGCCTGCCACAAAAAGAGCAATAAATTTCGTCTTCCATTAAAAGCTTTTCCTTTTAAAATCAGCGTTTTTCAATAATCTTATCAATTAAACCGTAATCCAGTGCTTCCTGAGCTGTCATCCAATTGTCGCGCTCTGTATCACGTGCAATAGTCTCGTAGGACTGACCTGTTTTCTCAGAAAGAATGTTGTTTAATCTCTTCTTTATAGCTAAAATATGCTCTGCCTGAATCTGAATATCAGTAGCCTGGCCCTGTGCACCTCCGCTTGGCTGATGAATCATGATTTCACTGTTTGGAAGAGCAATTCTCTTGCCTTTTGTTCCAGCAGCAAGAAGAAAAGCACCCATGCTTGCAGCCATACCCATACAAATGGTAGAGACATCGCATTTGATATACTGCATTGTATCATAAATAGCCATACCTGCAGTGATAACTCCACCGGGGCTATTAATATAAAGGCAGATATCTTTCTCTGGATCCTGTCCTTCGAGATAAAGAAGCTGTGCACAAACAACGCTTGCTGAAGCATTATTTACCTCTTCATTAAGCATAATAATTCTGTCATTTAAAAGTCTTGAGAAAATATCATAAGATCTTTCTCCTCTGCTTGTCTGTTCAACAACATATGGGACTAAACTCATAGTTAACTCCTTCCGCAATCAAAATTGCTTGTGATAAAGACATAGCCAATCGCATTGATTTGCAATTGGCATCTGTCTAAAAAGTTTATATCAATAAATTATTCTTCTGTTTTGATAACAGCATTGTCTCTGACAAATGTTACTGCCTTTTCATTTGTAATATCAGCCTTGAGCTGCTTAGCATCAACAACGCTCTTAACCTCTTCAACCTTCATCTCATAGGTCTCAGCAAGCTTGTTGTACTCATTCTCAACATCCTCATCGGAAGCTTCAATTCCTTCAAGAGCAACAATCTTCTCAAGAGCAAGTCTAACCTTAACATTTCTCTCAGCCTGATCCTTGAACTGCTCACGGATTGTCTCAGGTGTGAGTCCTGTGTACTTGAGATATGTCTGAATATCGAGGCCCTGTGACTGGAGACGATAAGCGAAATTGTTAACGCTCTCATCAATCTCGTTCTCATACATCTGCTCAGGAATCTCAGCCTCAAGCTTCTCAATAAGAGTATTGATAATCTGGTTGTCGACCTCAGCCTTAGCTGCATCCTCTCTGCTCTTCTCAAGATCAGCTTTTACGCTTGCCTTATACTCATCAAGTGTATCAAAATCAGATACATCCTTAACGAACTCATCATCAATCTCAGGAAGCTCCTTAGCCTTGAGCTCATGCAGCTTAATCTTAAATACAGCCTCTTTGCCCTTAAGCTCTTCTGCCTGATAATCCTCAGGGAATGTTACATTGATGTCAAACTCTTCGCCAATCTCGTGGCCAACAATCTGATCCTCAAATCCCGGGATAAACTGACCTGCTCCGAGTGAAAGCTCATAGTTCTCAGCCTTGCCACCCTCAAATGCAACACCGTCAACAAATCCCTCGAAATCTATAACAGCTGTATCACCTGTATAAGCTGCACGGTCCTCGACGTTTACCATTCTGGAGTTTCTGTCCTGAACCTTCTTGATCTCGTTGTCAACATCTTCGTCTGTAACCGGAGCAACATGCTTGGTTACCTCAATTCCCTTATAGCCATCGATGCTAACCTCAGGCTTAACAATAACAGTCTGCTTGAAGATGAAGCCGTTCTCCTTGCTTGTCTCAACTACATCCATATCTGTAACTGCAACAACATCGAGCTCGCTTGCATCGATTGCTGCGATTACAGC
>CAVKLS010000214.1:0-3372 GCA_963657025.1 bacterium
GGTTATCACCAATTACATTGCACTTCTCGGCTGGGCACCTAAGGACACTCAGGAGATATTCAGTCTGAAGGAGCTTGAGGAGAATTTCTCAATCAGCGGAATTTCCAAGAGCCCTGCCGTATTTGATTACGACAAGCTTCTTTGGTTCAACGGAGAATATATCAAGAAAATGACTAAGGATGAGTTCCAGAGTCATGCTATGCCGTACTATAGAGAGGTTCTCGGTGACGGCGACTATGATTTCTCCATTCTTGACGAGGTCTTGCAGCCTAGAGTAAACAAGTTCAATGAGATTCCCGAGAAGATAGAGTTCTTTGCTCATCAGCCGGAGTATACAGCAGAGCTTTTCGTCAACAAGAAGAGCAAGGCAAATCTCGAGAATGCTCCCGTTATGCTTTCCAATGCGATTGAGGTTCTTGAGGGCGTAGAGGACTGGAGAATAGATCCTATCCACGATGCGCTCATTCCGCTTGCCGAGAAATTGGGCGTTAAGAACGGCACGCTTCTCTGGCCTGTAAGAATTGCCGCAGCCGGACAGACTGTTACTCCCGGCGGTGCCATGGAGGTTCTAGCATTCTTGGGTAAGGAAGAGGCACTTAAGAGACTTAAGGACGGTCTTGCTAAGCTAAATTAAGGATTTTCAGAATATATTTTAACGAAAGGAAAGAGAGAATATGAGTGACAACATCGAAGTAAAGGCTAACGAAGAGGAAGCTGTCACCAATTTTATCGACAGCTTTATTAAAGAGGACATTGCCGAGGGCGGACGTTTTGCGGGAATGAAGGTTCATACCCGTTTCCCACCCGAGCCGAACGGCTATCTTCACATCGGCCACGCAAAGGCTATTTATGTTGACTTTGGCACGGCTGAGCGTTTCGGCGGAATCGCAAATCTCAGAATGGACGACACAAACCCGACAAAAGAGGATGTTGAGTTTGTCGACGCAATAAAAGAGGACATTCACTGGCTTGGCTACGACTGGGACGACAGATTCTACTATGCATCCGATTACTTCGACAAGATGTACGAATGCGCTGTCGGTCTCATCAAGAAGGGCCTTGCTTATGTCTGCGAGCTCACTGCAGAGCAGGTCAAGGAGTACAGAGGCGACCTCACAACTCCCGCAAAGTCACCTTTCAGAGACAGACCTGTGGAAGAGAGCCTCGAGCTCTTCGAGAAGATGAAGAACGGCGAGTTTGAGGAGGGCAAAATCACTCTTCGTGCAAAGATTGACCTTGCTTCGGGCAACTTCAACATGCGTGACCCCGTTATCTACAGAATTAACTATCTTCCGCATCACAGAACGGGCAAGAAGTGGTGCATCTATCCGATGTATGACTTTGCTCATCCGATTGAGGATGCTATGGAGGAGATTACACATTCACTTTGCTCACTCGAGTTCGAGAACCACAGACCGCTTTACGACTGGGTTATCGAGAACTGCGCAGAGTGGCTTCCCGCAAAGCCGAGACAGATTGAGTTCGCAAGACTCGGTATCAACTACACCGTTATGTCCAAGAGAAAGCTTCGCTACCTCGTCGAGAACGGTCTGGTTGACGGTTGGGACGATCCGAGAATGCCGACAATCTGCGGCTTGAGAAGACGCGGCTACACTCCTGAGTCTATCCGCAATTTCTCCGAGAGAAACGGCGTCAGCAAGGTAGATTCGACAGTTGAGTACAGCTTCCTCGAGTTCTGCCTGAGAGAGGATCTCAATATGAGAGCCAAGAGAGTTATGGCTGTCACAGATCCCGTAAAGCTCACAATCACAAACTATCCCGAGGATAAGGAAGAGATTTTCGTTACCGAGAACAATCCTAACCGCCCCGAGGACGGCACAAGAGAAGTCACCTTCAGCCGTGACCTCTGGATTGAGAAGGAAGACTTCATGGAGGAGCCTGTTAAGAAGTACTTCAGACTTTTCCCGGGAAATGAAGTAAGACTCAAGGGCACATATATCGTAAAGTGCACAGGCTGCCGCAAGGATGAGAACGGAAACGTTGTCGAGGTATTTGCCGAGTATGACGAGAACTCAAGAGGCGGAAATCCCGCTGACGGAAGAAAGATTAAGTCTACGATTCACTGGGTCAACGCAAGAGACTGTGAGGACGCAGAATTAAGACTTTACGACAATCTTTTCACTGTTCCGGATCCCGATAACTACGATTATCTTGAGGTTATGAACAAGAACGCACTCACTGTTCTTTCCAACTGCAAGGTTGAGAAATCGCTCAAGGACGCTAAGCCGGGAGATTCCTTCCAGTTTATGAGACAGGGCTATTTCTGTGCAGACAGCAAGGACAGCACTGCAGAGCATCTTGTGTTTAACCGTTCGGTTTCACTCAAGGATTCTTTCAAGAAGAAATAAGGTTTAGATAATAATGAAAAAAGTAAGAATAGTAACGGATACGAACAGCGGTATAAACGCAGAGACCGCAGAAAGCTTAGGTGTCAGCGTTGTTCCCATGCCGTTCACAATCGACGGTGTATCTCACCTCGAAAATGTCACATGTACCTATGACGAGTTTTTCAAAAAGCTTGGAATGGGCGCCGATGTTGTTACCTCCCAGCCGTCTCCTGCAGATATTCTGGAGACATGGGACGGTATACTCAAAGAGTATGAGTCTCTTGTCTATCTGCCGATGAGCTCTTCTCTTTCAAGCTCGTACAACACAGCCGAGGGGCTTTCAAAGGAGTATGACGGCAGAGTTCAGGTTGTCGACAACAGGAGAATTTCACTTTCTCTTTATCAGTCGGTGCTTGATGCAGTCAGACTTGCCAAGTACGGTATGAGTGCAAGCGAGATTAAGGCAATTTTGGAGCGTGAGGCGGCTGAGCAGTCGATTTACATCACTGTGAATACTCTCGAGCTTCTGAAGAAAAGCGGACGTGTCACAAAGGCCGGTGCGGCACTTGCTACCGTTCTTGGTTTGAAGCCTGTTCTGCAGATTCAGGGCGGCAAGCTTGACGCTTTCAAAAAGGCAAGAGGCATGGACAAGGCTAAGCTTATTATGCTCGATGCTATAAAAGAAGATTTGGCTGAGCGTTTCAACGGCATAAATCATCAGATTGCCGTGGCTTATTCGGGAACAAACACCGAGGAAGCAGAGAAATGGAGAAAGCAGGTTGAGGATGCTTTTCCGGGCGAAAATGTTTTCATGCATCCGCTTCCGATCAGCATTTGCTGTCATATAGGCGAGGGCGCAATGGCTGTTGCCGTAACAAAAATTCTCTGATTAAACAATTAGGGCTTCGTCCTTAGGGGCGAAGCCTTTTTGTTTACAATTTCGTTATAGACAAGCGGAAATAAATATTGTATAATCGAATTTAGTTTATAGATTAAATTAATCCGTGTTTTGACAAATACCTTC
>CAVKLS010000215.1:0-3365 GCA_963657025.1 bacterium
CATCGAGTGCGCTTGTCGGCTCGTCGGCAAGCAGTATAGGCGGCTTCATCAGCATGGCAACGGCAATTCCCACTCGCTGATTCATGCCGCCCGAAAGCTCAAAGGGATAACTACTCCAAATTCTCTCTCCGTTTTTAAGCTCAAGCTTATCAAAAATATCAAGTGCAAGCGACTTGGATTGCGCCTTTGATATTTTCATATGAGCCGCCATACTTTCGTGAATTTGAGAACCGATTGTGCGAACGGGACAAAGAGAAGACTTCGCATCCTGAAATATCATACCGATTTTCACTCCGCAAATGCTTCGCATTTCACGCTCGGATAAATCGGGAAGATTTTTACTGTCAAAGAAAATATCTCCTCTTGTTACCAATCCGTCAGAACCTAAAAGTCCCACTGCGGCTTTTAAAAGCGAGCTCTTTCCGCTGCCCGATTCTCCAACTATACCGAGGATTTCTCCCTCTTTCAGAGAAAAACTCACATCATGCGTCACGGCATGCCCATTGAAGCTTATTTCCACTAAGTTATATTCCAGTAAATTTTTCATCTCTCTCCTATCACGCCTAATCGCTCTGTCTCAAATCTACCGTAATCTCATAGTAATCGCACGGATGGGCGGTAAATCCCGTCACGCTTGACTTAGAAATGAGACTCATCTGCAAATGCGAGCAAAACACAAATGCATTATCTTCCAAAATAATCTCTTGCATCTCAACTGCTAAGTCTGAGCGCTTTTCGGTATCAAAGGTCTTGTCTAATTCCTCTGCAAGAGTCTCGAGTCGCTCGTTATAATAATGTCCGTTGTTTGCATTGGAGCTTTCAAGACAATGCGTCGAAAAGAAATAGGCTGCGTCACCTGTCGGAGCCGTGACCATTGCACTTGCGTAAACATCCCACGCAGAAGAATCGGTGCGAATACTGTTGTGGTCTGCCGTACTGTTTATGATAACCTCAAATCCGACTTCACCGAGCGTAGCCTGCGCCGACTCGGCAAGAAGCGGAAGCTCCTGACGGCTGGGATATGTGAGCCAGCGAATAGTCAGCTTCTCCCCGTTTTTCTCACGAATACCGTCACCGTCCGTATCGACCCAGCCTGCCGCCTCCAAAACGGCACAAGCCTTTTGGGGGTTATACTCCTCGGCACTTACCGCATCACCTCCGAATGAATAGTTTTGCGGAAAAGCACCGTTAGCCTTATAGCCGTGACCGCCCAAAAGCTCGTTTACAAATCTGTCCTTATCTATGCTAAGAGCAATAGCCTTTCGCACGGCATCATCCTGAATCACCGAGCTTTCAAAGTTCATGTGCAGAAAAAACGCACGAGCCGTTGCCGTACTCGAAAAGCTGTAATTTTCATTTTCGAAAAGCGGATAACTCACATACGACATTCCGTAAGCCGCGTCAATTTCTCCCGAAAGAAGTGCCATTGTAAGAGTATCTCCGTCGGAAATTGTCAGCACATTGATATAGTAAAAGCCGGGCTCACCGTCCCAATAGCTTTTATTTTTCTCGAGCTTCAGTTCCTCATCCGTTATAAGTTCAGTCGCAATATACGGCCCCGTGCCCGTCACAATGCCGTCTTCGGTTATACCGGCCTGCATATCGATAATACAGCTGTACGGGTCGCAAAGGTAATTCAGCATCGTGGGACACGGCTCGCTTGTTTTAATTATCAGCTTTTGACCCTCAGCTGTCATGCTTTCTATCTTAAGATTTTCCCGTGCCCTGCCGTGAACCTCAATCAAATGCTCGAAGCACTCCTTCACAGCCTGAGCGTCAAGCTTACGTCCGTTTGAAAAAGACACATCATCACGAAGTGTTATTTTTAGAGTCAGTTCATCGGTAAGTTCATATTCGCTTGCAAGCCAGGGCTCTATTTCCATGCTGTCGGTGTATCTGAAAAGTGTTTCGCCTACCCCGTAGCGTATGCATGCCCAGCCCGAATAAGCATTGTGCGGATTTATGTCGGGTTCTTCATTCTCGGAATTGAAGGTTGTATCGCCAAGAGTAAATGTTGTTTTATCGCTTTGTGCTTCTTCTGATGTATTCTCTGAAGAACAGCCCGAAAACAGCACCGTAACAAAAATAAGCACGGCAAGAATCTCAGACAGAACTATTCTATTTTTCTTTTTTCTCAACTTAAATTCTCCAAAACAAATTCGATTTAACGAGGCTCAAGATAATCACGAACGGCATCGCCCAGAAGATTAAAAATCGACACAGCCGCAAAAATAGCAATTCCGGGTGAAACGATAACCCACGGATGAGTGAGAAGCATGCTTCTGCCGCCGCTCATCATGCTTCCAAGCTCGGCAGTCGGAGGCGTTGCACCAAGTCCCAAAAAACTGAGTCCTGCAAGCTCCATCATCATTGTGCCTATGTCAAGCACGGCTGTAACCAAAACCGTTCCGCCGATATTCGGCAAAATGTGACGGACGATTAACTGAAAATCCGTATCACCCGAAAGACTGGCAGCCGAAATAAAATCTGCACTTTCGACAGCAAGGGTCTGTCCCCTTGCTACACGTGCGTATTTCGGCCAACTGACAACAGCCAATGCAATGACGGCGTTATTAAGTCCCGAGCCGAGAAGTGAAGCAATCGCGAGCGCAAAGACAAGCCCGGGGAAAGCAAGACAAATATCAGACACACGCATCATGACAGAATCAATCACACCGCCGAAATGTCCGCACAAAACCCCCACGACAGTTCCGAAAACCGTGATAATCCCCACAAGGACAAGAGTGGAAAGGACGCTTGTTTTTAGTCCTATAAGTATTCTCGAAAAAAGATCTCTGCCCATGCGGTCGCATCCCGCAATATGCGAAAGACTCGGCGATTCGAGAGATGAGAAAATCTGGGCGTTCGGGTCGTATGGGCAGATTTTTTCGGCAAAAATTACAACAAGCATAAAAATTGTCGTTAAAATCAAGAGAAAAACAAGTTTTTTCTTGTTGTTATCCTTGCGGATTTTCTGTCGGCGCACTGTCGGTACTCCTGTCATCTTCTCTCACCTCCCAGACGAATACGGGGATCAAGAATTTGATAGAGCAAATCCGTGATTAAATTCACGAGAACATAGATTATTGCCATCCACATGACATATGCCTGAATTATGGGGTAATCACGCATATTGATAGCGTCAACGGCAAGCTTTCCGACACCGTCCCACATAAAAATCGACTCCACTATCGCTGTTCCTCCAAGTAAATTTCCAACAGAAAGAGTGAGCAAAGTGAGTATGGTCACGAGACAGGAGCGAAGCACGCTTTTAATCAGCGTAACCGAAAAACGAACGCCCCTTGCCTTTGCTCCGGCAACATAGTCCTTGCAGAGCTCTTCAAGTACGGCAGAGCGCACCTGTC
>CAVKLS010000216.1:0-3351 GCA_963657025.1 bacterium
CCTCTGCTGATAGGCGCACTCAGAATGAACGAGGGCTATTTTGCAGCTTACCACATGAACAAGGAGCACTGGCTCAGTGTTCTGCTTGACGGAAAGGTTGACGAGGAAGAAATTTTCGGACTTATTGATATCAGCTTTGAATTGACGCAAAGTCCGTCGGTCAGAGTATCCGGCAGACCAAAGAACTGGATAATTCCGTCTAATCCCAAGCTCTACGATATAGTGAAGGGGTTTGAAGAAAACGATATTCACGACTGGACACAGAGCTCAAAAATGGCTGTAGGCGATACGGTTTATATGTATGTCGGTGTGCCGTACCGTGCGATTATGTTCAAATGCGAGGTGCTTGAAGTTGATTTGCCGAGATATTGGGAACCTGATTCCGATAAAAAGGCAATGAAAATAAAGCTTGTGAAAAGCTACGGCAAGGATTTTTTGAATAAAGATGTACTTTTGGCTTACGGCATCAAAAATGTGAGAGGGCCGAGGTATATGCCAAAGGACTTATTGGAGAAAATAGAGGCAGAGCAAAATGAAATATACAACTAAGGTATATAAGCAGAGCAGAATGCTCGAGATAATGATAATTGACGATCCCGATTTAACCTTGCTTTTTAACGGTATGGTTCAGGAATACGGTGAAGAGGGCTTTTGCGAGTTCTATAAAGCCGCAAAACTCATTATGGACGGTGAGCTTGACTCTTACAGTCTGTTTTTGGGCAGCTACGGAGTGAATATAAGCGAATTCAAGGCTGTGCTTTGGCTCGACAGTATAGACGGAGACAAATGCGCAAAGGAAATTTCCATAAGTACTCTGTGTGATTTGCTTGAGATTTACAGAAGAGAGTGGCTCAAAAATTTTGAGGAAGACCCGACGATAAGAACCTACGGATATACCCCGTTCATCGAGGGAATAATTACCGACGATGATTTTTTGTATTGAGGTAAAAATATGATAGGGCTCGGTACAATAATTAATACGGGTGCGATAGCTGTCGGCGGTGCAATAGGATGTATTTTCGGCAACCGTTTGAGTGAGAGATTTCAGAAAACACTCATGACAGCTCAGGCGGTCTGCGTGATGTTTCTCGGCATAGGCGGCTGTATGGAGAAGATGCTTGAGGTAAGCGGCGGAAAGCTTTCGGCTGGCGGAACCATGATGATGCTCGCTTCCTTTTCGATAGGCTCACTTCTCGGCGAACTCTTGAACATTGAGAAAAAGATGGAAGAATTCGGCACCTGGCTCAAGAAGAAAACAAAGTCGGAATCGGACGGAGGCTTCGTTGATGCCTTTGTCACATCATCGCTTACAGTGTGCGTCGGTGCTATGGCAATAGTCGGTTCTATTCAGGACGGTATTTTCGGAGATTACTCCACGCTTTGCGCAAAAGCCATTCTCGACTTTGTTATAATTCTCATAATGGCTTCGTCCATGGGAAAAGGGGCGGCTTTTTCTGCCGTGCCTGTATTTTTGTTTCAGGGAACGGTGACAGTTCTCGCTCATCTTATAGAACCGCTGATGACAGAGCAAGCACTTGCGAATATTTCTTTAACTGGTTCTATGCTAATTTTCTGCGTCGGAGCAAACCTTATCTGGGAGAAGAAGTTTCCTGTTGCCAATATGCTGCCGACAATAGTCGTTGCGGCTGTCTGGAGCTTTTTCGGCTGATTTTTATTTATACAAAAAACGACAAAAGACCCGCTTTCGGCGGGTCTTTGTGTCTGTGTGTATGTCAGTTGTAAAAACTTAAAGAGGAAAACTTATGAACATGATTAATATTATATGTGGATATAAAGGAGTTAAGTTATCCATATGTTAGTAAGTCTGAGCTAACCGAGATTTAAACAAATCGGTTAGCTCTCACTAACTTGGTTTGATTATAACAGGGGATTCTGCATTTGTCAATATTTATTTTTAAAAATTGTTCAGATACGGAGCAATTTTCACTGTGGCTAAAACGCCTGAGAATGACAAAAGACCCGCTTTCGGCGAGTCTTTTAGTCTGTGTGTATGTCAGTTGTAAAAACTTAAAGAGGAAAACTTATGAACTAATTTAAGAAGTAAGCAAGTTAGGATATTTATCATTTGGTTAGTGCTTGCTAACTCAGCTATAGTATACCAATCAGGTGGATATTTGTCAATAGTGTTTTTTGAATTTTTAAAATTATTTCTGTTCGATTTATGAAGATGTAAATCGAAAATCAGTTATAAAAGGCAAAAGAAACGGCAAAAAACTTGCATTTTAAGGACTTTTCGTGTATACTATTTCGGAATTGAATTTGAATTTCAAGAAAGAAAGGAAATATATCATGTCATTATATACAGAATGGCTCGAAACCGCTCAGGATTCCAACAACAGCCAGGAGTTCTGGGGAGCATATCTCGAGAAGGAGAGAGACATCTACGCAGAGCTTCTTTCCACAGACGAAGTAGTTGAGGGCGAGCTTTCCGAGCTTGCAGCAAAGTTCGGTCTTGAGGCTAAGCTTTTCACAGGCTTCATCGACGGTATTAATGAGTCTCTCAAGGAGCCGTATGACCTCGAGTCTCTCGAAGAGGTAAGCGAGATTAAGCTTGACTACGACTATGAGAAGCTTTACTACAACATGGTTGCAGCTAAGGCTGATTGGCTCTACAATCTTCCGCAGTGGGATAAGCACCTCACAGCAGAGAGAAGAAAAGAGCTTTACAAGGCTCAGAAGAGCTCAACAACAATCGTTAAGGGCAAGAAAATCGGCAGAAACGATCCGTGTCCTTGCGGAAGCGGTAAGAAGTATAAGAAGTGTTGCGGCAGAAATGCTTAATTGATTATATAATATTTTAATAATATGAGTTATCTTATCAGAGCGGTAGATCCCGAAAAGGACGCCCAAAGACTTGTTGATATTTACAATCCTTATATTGAGAAAACCACAATAACCTACGAGTACGATTCTCTTACCCGTGAGCAGTTTTTGGATAGAATCAATTCTATAATCAAGGATTATCCGTACATCGTAATGGAAGAAGACGGCGAAATAATAGGCTATGCGTATGCCTCATGCTTCAATGAGAGAAGTGCGTACAGCTGGGACGCCGACCTTGCAATTTATCTTGATATGAATTCAAGGGGAAACGGTGCAGGAAGCATTCTTTTTTCGAAGCTCCTTGAAATACTCGAAAAGTGCGGATTTATCAATGCGTATTCGCTTATTGATATTCCGAACCCGGGCAGTGAGGCTCTTCACCAAAAATTCGGATTTACCAAGACGGGCAGCTATGTTCACAGTGCCTATAAATTTGATAAGTGGCTTGATATGGGTATTTATTCCAAGTGTATTTCAGACACGGATAAGCCGGGAAAAATAGACAGA
>CAVKLS010000217.1:0-3333 GCA_963657025.1 bacterium
GTTTTCCGTTCTGTAGATCAGTACGAGAATCTTCCGTGGGGAGGCGCTATCAATGACTAATCCAAACAAAAAAAGACTTCGCCGCACGATGATGTTCCTTAACGCTCAGAAGCCGGGACTCATCAAGGACCCATATATCTATAAGCCTGATTCAATCATGCTCGATCTCGAGGATGCTGTTGCGGAGAACCAGAAGGACGTTGCACGTTTCAGCCTCTTCCACGCACTTCGCACAATCGACTACCGCGGATGCGAGAGAGTTGTTCGTATCAACGGTCTTGACACACCTTACTGGCGTGAGGACATCAGAGCTGCCGTAGCAGGCGGCGCAGACGCTATCCGTATTCCGAAGACTGAGAGCGCAGGCGATGTTAAATTGGTAGAAAACGCTATCATCGAGGACGAGAAGCAGTTCGGCAGACCTGAGGGCAGCACACTCATCATGGCAGCTCTTGAGTCCGCAAGAGGAATTATGAAGGCTCTCGATATCTGCGAGGCTTCGGATCGTTTATTCGGTATCGCTCTTTCCGGCGGCGACTACACAAAGGATCTTCAGACACACATCACAGGCACAGGCGTTGAGCTTATGGGCGCACGTCAGAACATGATTATTGCCGCACGTGCAGCAGGTGTTCAGTGCTTTGATACAGTTTATACAGACCTTAACAATATGGAAGGCTTCCGCCAGGATGTTGAGACAATCCACCTTATGGGCTTCGACGGAAAGTCTATCATCAATCCTCGTCAGATCGACATCGTTCACGAGATTTTCACTCCGAAGCAGAAGGATATCATCTTCGCTGAGAAGGTTGTCCGTGAGATTGACAGCAAGAAGGCACTTGGTATCGGTGTTTTCACTGTTGACGGTAAAATGATCGACATTGCATTCTACGACGGTGCAAAGCGTACAATCGAGCTAGCAAAGGCATCCGGCGTTTATAAGGGGGATCTTTAATATGATTAATGCAGTAGGCAGAGATATTCCTGAAGAGATTCTGGAGGCTACCGGCAAGGAAGTTTTCCAGGGAAACTACTATAAAGACGGCAAGCCGTTCCACAAGTACGGCCCGCTCATCACACCTGTTATGAATCACGACCACGACAAGATGGTTAAGGATATTCATGAGGCTCTCGTTAAGTGTAACGCACACGACGGCATGACAGTTTCTTTCCACCATCATTTCCGTGACGGTGACCTGGTTGTTTGCATGGTTATGAAGGAGATTCAGAAGATGGGTCTCAAGAACATCACAATCAGCGCAAGCTCTCTCGGTAAGGCACACGACGACCTCGTTCCGCTTATCGAGGACGGCACAATCACAAACATCGAGTCCAGCGGTGTTCGCGGTAAAATCGGTGAGGCTATCAGCCACGGCAAGCTCAAGGGTCTTGCTACAATGAGAAGCCACGGCGGACGTGTACGTGCACTTGTAACAGGCGAGACACATGTTGACATCGCTTTCATCGGTGCTCCTACAGCCGATAACTACGGTAACCTTCGCGGAATCGGCGGTAAGACAAACTGCGGCGTTCTCAGCTATTCTTACGTTGACGGTAATCAGGCAGACTATGTTGTCGCTGTTACAGACTGCCTTGTTCCGTTCCCGAACTATCCCGCACATATCTCCATGACAAAGGTCGACTATGTCTGCGTTGTTGACGCTATCGGTATTCCCGAGAAGATTGCAACAGGTGCCGCAAAGCCGACAACAGACCAGAGAAAGCTTCTCATGGCTGAGTACTGCACACAGGTTGTTGTAAACACACCGTACTTCAAGGACGGTTTCTCATATCAGACAGGTGTCGGCGGAGCTTCCATCGCTTCCACAATCTCCCTCACAAAAATTATGCAGGAGAGAGGCATCAAGATGGGCTTCGGCGTCGGCGGACTCACAAAGCCGATGTGTGACCTTCTCGACAACGGTCTTGTAAACATTCTTTTCGATACTCAGGACTTTGACCTTGACGCCGTTAAGAACGTTAAGAATCCTAACCACCACAGAATTTCTGCAGGTGCATACGCAAACCCGATGAATAAGGGTGCTTTCGTTAACAAGCTTGACTATGTTATCCTTGCTTCACTCGAGGTTGATACTCACTTCAACTGTAACGTTGTTGTCGGTTCCGACGGTGTTATCACAGGTGCACAGGGCGGACACCCCGATACAGCACAGGGCGCAAAGTGCACAATTGTTATTGCTCCGCTTCTTCAGGGTCGTATTCCTGCAATTTGCACAGATGTTACAACAGTCACAACTCCGGGCGAGAGCGTTGATATCGTTGTTACCGATTACGGCGTAGCCGTCAACCCTGCACGTCCCGACCTTCTCGAGGCACTTAAGGCAGCAGACTGCGTACCGCTCAAGACAATCGAGGAGCTTCGTGACATCGCATATTCTATCGTTGGCGAGCCTGAGAAGGTTAAGTTCGGTGACCGTGTTGTCGGTATCATCGAGGCTCGTGACGGCACAGTCATGGACGTTGTCCGTGAGGTTAAGCCTTTCGAGTTCAGCGAGGAATAATTGAAATTAATTTAGATAGTTACCTCATTTTCTAGATACAACACACAGCAAAGAAGCACCGACTGAAAAGCCGGTGCTTCTTTGTGCTTAATCTTAATAGAGCACTTGTAATCCAATTGTGTTTATTACGGCACAAAACGGTAGCCGACACCTCGAATGGTGATTATGTGTTTTGGCTGTTTTACGTTGTCCTCGATTTTGCTGCGAAGGCGGTTGATGTAGACCATTATCGCATTGTCGTCAACGGCAATTAAATTGCCCCATATCTGCTCGTATATCATATCTTTGGAGAAAACCTGCTGCGGGTGACGCACAAAAAGCAAAAGCAGTGAGCGTTCCTTTTCGGAGAGATTGAGCTCCTCGTTGTTTTTATAAAAGCGCATGGTGGTTGTGTCGCACAGAAACGGGCCGCAGACAATCTGATGATTGGACTCCTGAGAGAAGCTTTTGCTTCTTCTGATGAGAGCCTTGACCTTTGCCGTTACGATTTGTGGGCGGAATGGCTTTGTGATATAATCGTCTGCACCGAGAGACAAGCCGTAGGTGAAATTATAATCCTCGTTAAGTCCGCTGATTATGATAATCGGAGTGGTCACGCCGTTGCGGCGAACAGTTTCGATTACGTCGAATCCCTCCATGTCGCCGAGCATTATATCTATCAAAATCATATCGAGCGTGTCGCTTTGCCTTGCTATGAGATCGAGCGCCGCAGTTCCGCTGTTTACGACGGTGGTTTCCATATCATTACTGATCATAACCTTGGATAAAAGTTTGCAAATTGCCGGGTCATCGTCTACAATAAGAATATGAT
>CAVKLS010000218.1:0-3320 GCA_963657025.1 bacterium
TTCCTTTATTTAGTCCGTGAGTTTTAATTATATTTCATTTGAGACTCCTTTTCAATATCGAACGAAAAAAAGAAATAAACCTCCGCTTTGAGTGCTCGCCGAGAAATTTTAACACAATTAATTCTCTCCTATTTTCTCATTTGACTGCAAACTTTATTTACAATCAGGCATTTTAGTGATAAAATAACTTTAATTGTGACATAAGGGAGATGATATTAATGAGTGAGAAAAAACGCAAGCTGTTCATAAGAATAGTCTCAAGCTTTCTTGCCGTGCTTATGATCCTTTCGGTCTTTGCTTCGGTACTTTTTAATTAATCTTTTCTAAATAAAAAACTGCCTGGATTTTTTATCAGTGAGTTCAGGCTGTCAAAGAGGTAAAATAATATGGCAAATAAGGGAAAATACTATCTTACTACCGCTATTGCATACGCAAGCGGCAGACCGCACATCGGAAACACCTATGAAATCGTTCTCGCAGACTCAATCGCAAGATACAAGCGTCTTGAGGGCTATGACGTTTTCTTCCAGACGGGAACAGACGAGCACGGTCAGAAAATTGAAGAAAAGGCTAATGCTGCTGGTGTAACTCCGAAGGAGTATGTCGATAACGTTGCAGGCATCATCAAGGCTAACTGGGACGTTATGAATACAAGCTACGACAAGTTCATCAGAACAACAGACGACTACCACGAGCGTCAGGTTCAGAAGATTTTCAAGAAGCTTTATGACAAGGGCGACATCTACAAGGGATATTACGAGGGACTTTACTGCACACCGTGCGAGAGCTTCTTCACGGAGTCTCAGCTTGTCGACGGCAAGTGCCCGGACTGCGGCAGAGAGGTTAAGCCTGCAAAGGAAGAGGCTTACTTCTTCAAGATGAGCAAATATGCCGACAGACTCATCGAGCACATCAACACTCACCCCGAGTTCATTCAGCCTGTTCAGAGAAAGAACGAGATGATGAACAACTTCCTTCTCCCCGGACTTCAGGATCTTTGCGTTTCGAGAACCTCCTTCAAGTGGGGAATTCCCGTCGACTTCGACCCGAAGCATGTTGTCTATGTCTGGCTCGATGCTCTCACCAACTACATCACCGGTATCGGCTACGACGCAGACGGAAACAGCACCGCTCAGTTCGACGAGTTCTGGCCGGCTGACCTTCACCTCATCGGTAAGGACATCATCCGTTTCCACACAATCTACTGGCCGATTTTCCTTATGGCTCTCGATATTCCGCTTCCTAAGCAGGTATTCGGTCATCCGTGGCTTCTTCAGGGCGGCGACAAAATGTCCAAGTCCAAGGGTAACGTTATTTATGCCGATGATTTGGTTGAGCTTTACGGCGTCGACGCCGCAAGATATTTCGTAATTCACGAAATGCCGTTTGAGTCGGACGGAACAATCACTTGGGAGCTTATGACCGAGAGAACAAATTCCGACCTCGCAAACACACTCGGTAACCTCGTCAACAGAACAATCGCCATGACCAACAAGTACTTCGGCGGAGTTGTCGAGAACACAAACGTTAACGAGGAAGTAGACGATGACCTCAAGGCAGTTGTAACGGCTGCACGTGAGAAGGTCAGCGCAAAAATGGATAAATTGAGAGTTGCAGACGCACTCACCGAGATTTTTGCGGTTTACAAGCGTTGCAACAAGTATATAGACGAGACAATGCCATGGGCACTTGCTAAGGACGAGGACAAGCTTCCAAGACTCAAGACTGTTCTCTACAACCTTGTTGAGAGCATCTGCATCGCAACAACTCTCTTGAAGCCGTTCCTCCCCGACACCGCAGACAAGATTTTCGCCCAGCTGGGCACAACCATCCGCGAGTATGACGACCTCGAGAAGTTCGGACTTTATCCGAGCGGAAACAAGGTAACGGATAAGCCGCAGATTCTCTTCGCAAGAATTGACCAGAAGGAAATGGACGAGAAAATCGAGGCTGTTATGGCGAAGTATGCTCCAAAAGAGGAAGAGCCTGAGGACGACTACGAGGAGCTTCCGAAGATTGACTTTGACGACTTCACAAAGGTTGAGATGAAGGTTGTCGTAGTCAAGGAGTGCGAGAAGGTCAAGAAAGCCAAAAAGCTTCTCAAGTTCACACTTGACGACGGTCACGGCGAGAGAACCATCGTTTCCGGTATCGCAAAGTGGTATCAGCCTGAGGAGCTTGTTGGCAAGCACCTCATCGCCGTAACAAACCTCAAGCCGAGAACCCTCTGCGGCATCGAGTCCAACGGTATGCTTCTCTCTGCAGAGATTGACGAGGAGAACATCAAGCTCATCATGGTTGACGAGAGCATTCCCGCAGGAGCAAGACTTTCATGATTTTCGACTCACATTCACACTATGACGACGAGGCATTCGATTCCGACAGAAAAGAGCTTTTAAATGACATCCTCCCCCGCAAGGGCGTCGAGGGCGTCATTGATATGAGCTCGAGCTTCGAGAGCATAGATAAAGTCCTTAAGCTCACGGAAGATTTTCCGAATGTCTACGGTGCGGTGGGCATTCACCCCGAAAACGCCCGTGACCTTCCCGAGAACTGGCTGAAATACGTCGAGGAGTGCTCGCATCACGAGAAAATAGTTGCTATCGGTGAAATAGGACTTGACTACTACTGGGAGGACGAGTGTCCCCGTGAAATTCAAAAGCCCGTTTTCATCGAGCAGATTAAGCTTGCGAACAGGCTGGGGCTTCCGATTTCCGTGCACGACCGTGACGCCCACGGCGACACCTTCGATATTCTCCGTGAATATAAGCCGAGAGGCGTTGTGCACTGCTTTTCGGGAAGCGCCGAGATGTCAAGAGAGATAGTAAAACTTGGAATGTACATCGGCGTCGGCGGCGTGGTCACCTTCAAGAACGCAAGGCATTCGGTCGAGGTAGTTAGGGACATTCCGCTTTCAAGACTTCTTCTCGAGACAGACTGCCCCTATCTTTCACCCGTCCCCATGCGCGGCAAGAGAAACGACTCCTCGCTGATTGCATACACGGCGGCAAAGGTGGCACAAATCCGAGGCATTTCCATCGACGAGGTTCTTGAGGCATCGAGAAACAATGTGAAGAATTTATTCGGAATATGAAATTTGGGAGAGAAAATTTCTCTCCCTTTTTTGTAACCAAAAAACGGAGAGAACTCTTAGAAAAAGAGCTCTCCCCGTTTTGTTTTCTTCTTTTCTTATTCGTCTTTGCTTGCGTTAATCTTGTTTCAACGCCTGTTTTATTACCTTATGAAATTACACTATTCTCAAACTCATCGTTAAACATCTCGTGAAATACTTCTGGTTTTATTACCTTATGAAATTACAC
>CAVKLS010000219.1:0-3319 GCA_963657025.1 bacterium
ACCCGCTTACAGGGCACTTCCGGGAAAGACAAAGTATATTCCGCTCGACGAAAGAGTTTGATAGAATTTTGAATATCAGCTGACAGAAACACAAAACCCCTACTGTATTCGCTACAGTAGGGGTTAATTTTCTTAAAGAGAAAAATCGTCTTCGGTATATTCCAAAAGCCTGGGAGAAGTGTCGGGCTCTCTCTTTAGGGGGTCGTAGATATATTTTCGGCATACCGTCTTGCAGTCACGACCCTTAACGCAAAACGGTTTATCCTTGCCGCCGTTAAATCTGCAAAGCTCGCATGTCGGCTCGATGTTTGCACCGAAAACACGGGTTTTACGCTTTTTTCTGAATGTAAACATAAGTCACCTCCCAAAACACACAAACGATTCACACTGATATTTTAACACTTATGGGAGAAATTTTCAAGCAAGCGTTTGGCGCAGGGTATTTCTGCTTTTATATGCTTGCTATTGTGAAGAAAATATTTTAAACTTGTAATATGAAGGATTTCCGTAAATCATTCAATGGCTTATCACACTATATTCACAAAAAGGGATTAAAATTTATTCATTACAAATAAGGAGTGTGCTTATGAACAGCTATAATATTCTCGTAGTTGACGACGAAACAGGAATCAGAATGATAATCAAGAAATATGCAGAATTTGAGGGACATAATGTGTTTGAAGCCGCAGACGGTATGGAGGCGGTGAATATTGTCAGACAGACCCCTGACAAGTTCGATATAATCATTATGGATGTTATGATGCCTGAGCTTGACGGTTTTTCTGCCGTTAAGGAGATTAGAAAGGTCAGCAATGTGCCCGTTCTCATGCTGTCGGCAAGAGGCGAGGAGTACGACAGAATTCACGGCTTTGAGCTTGGTATTGATGATTATGTCGTTAAGCCGTTCTCACCTAAGGAGCTTATGATGAGAGTGAACGCCATTATGAGCCGTGTGAATGTTTCTAAGCCTGAGGATTCTCACGAAACCTTCACCGCAGAGGGACTCACTATTGATTACACAAGCAGAATAGTCACGGTAGACGGTGAGCGGGTGAACCTTTCGCCGAAGGAATATGACCTACTTGATTACCTTGTTGCTAACAGAGGAATCGCTCTGACGAGAGACAAGCTTATCTCCAATGTTTGGGGATATGACTTTTACGGAGATGACAGAACGCTCGATACTCACATTAAGTTACTTAGAAAGAGTCTCGGTCCATACACTAAATTTATTGTCACAATAAGAGGAGTCGGATACCGTTTTGAATGCTGATACCGAATTAGTTTCCACTGCGCTTGCCGTCACAGATGCGGAAGTCGAAGAGGAGACAGAAAAAGAACAGGCTGAACCGATTGAGTTTGATAAGCCGAAAAAATCTAAGTTCAATATTTTTAAGCGGAGAAAAAACAAGGAAAAGAAGAGATATCCGATAAGAACCCAACTTCTTGCGGGATTCGGACTTTTCACCGTGATTATCCTTGCGCTTCTTTGGATTTTCCAGATTGCACTTCTCAATCCGTTTTATAAACTGATAAAAAAGAACGAGGTTCGTCACACCATGTCCGAGGTAGTATCCAAGCTTGATGATGATGATTACATCGAGGAGCTCATGGATATTTGCCGTGACAAAAACCTTGAAATAATGCTGACAGACGAATACGGCTCCAAAATTGTCAGTATAGTAAACGGACGCTCTGACTTTTTTGATATGCTCGGCTCTGAGATGGCTTGTGAGATTTACTCCAAGGTGTCAAATTCGGGCGGTGAAGAAATTTTCACTCTCGGCGGAAAGTCGCGTTACGACCAGTTTGCACTGTCTAAGGAAGAAAGCTTTGTTTATATCAAGCTTTGTTCTGTTTCTTCAGGTGAAAGCAGAATGATAGTGTTGACGGCAGAGCTTACTCCCGTGGATGCAACGAGAAATACTCTGGAGATTCTTCTTGTAGCAATTTCGGCGGTTATGATATTTATGGCTATCGGACTTGCGATAATACTTTCAATGAGAATTTCAAAGCCGATTGAATCAATCAACGAATCGGCTAAAAAGCTTGCCGAGGGCGATTACGAAACCGAATTCAAGAAATTCGGTTCAAAGGAGACTAGCGAGCTTGCCGATACACTCAATTATGCGAGAAAAGAGCTTGATAAGGTAGAAAGCCTCAGGCGAGAGCTTATCGCAAACGTTTCGCATGATTTGAGAACACCGCTCACGATGATAAAGGGCTACAGCGAGGTTATGCGAGACATTCCGGGAGAGAATTCTCCGCAGAATGTACAGGTTATAATCGACGAAACAGAGAGACTCACAAGCCTTGTCAACGATATGCTCGATATAAGCAAGCTTGAGACAGGTAATATGAAGATAGAGCCGAATCTCATGAACCTTACGCAGAGCATAAAAGCGATACTTCACCGATATGATAAATTATCCGATTACCACTTCACATTTGACTATGATGAGGAAATATGGGTTGTAGCCGACGAATTGAAAATTTCACAGGTCGTATATAACCTTGTCAACAATGCTCTCACTTATACGGGCGAGGACAAGTCGATTTCAATCAAGCAGGAGAGAAACGGAAACAGAGTTCGTGTGAGCGTGACGGATACGGGCGAAGGAATAGCGCAGGACCAGCTGCAGAATATCTGGAACAGGTATTACAAGGTAGATAAAGCCCATAAGCGAGCACAGCGAGGAACGGGACTGGGACTTTCCATCGTAAAGAAGATACTTGACTTACACGGCGGCGCATACGGCGTTGTAAGTACTATCGGCGTAGGAAGTACATTCTGGTTTGAGCTTGACATAGCAGAGAATATGGAAGCAGAAGACAGAGAGCAGTAAAAGTTTTTGGTTTCGCTTTTTACAAAAAGCGAACGGGTGTGGGCAGAGCCCACGGGAGAAAAGCGAAGCTCACGGATAGATAACGAACAAACAGAGCGAAGCGACATAAAAATAAGATAGGCTGTCAAGGGCAACCAAAAATGTGAAGTGAATACTTCACATTTTTAGAACGCATAGCGTTCGTAGTTGTCCGATGACAGCCGAACTGCTAACATAAAGATAAAAAACGAACTAATAGAAGACAGGCAAAGGAAAATATGTCAAGAATGCAATGCGTTCGCAGTCGAAGATTTTTTCTTGATGACCTACTTACTCAAAAAGAAATACGAACACCAGAATAGATAAGGGGCGACCTTTGGTCTACCCACGGATTTGATGTTCGGTATTTTGCTTTGCATAAATAATTCGGCTGTCAAAGCCCAACCACGAACGCTACGCGTTCTAAAATGCTTCGCATTTTGGTTAACTTTGAC
>CAVKLS010000220.1:0-3295 GCA_963657025.1 bacterium
TTATTTGCGTTCTTTATTTATCTATATGTGAAAAATTCGGCTGTCAAAGCCCAACTACGAACGCTACGCGTTCTGAAAATGCTTCGCATTTTCGGTTGTCTTTGACAGCCTACCTTTTTTATTATCGCTTCGCTCTGTTCTTCTGTATTTCTCTTTCTGCTATTTATTTCTCTCGTGGGCTCCGCCCACACCCGCACGCTTTTTGTAAAAAGCGTGGCAAAAACTTTCGTTATTTTTTACTTTAAGTTTTATAATTTTTCTTTGTATTGTTTGGCTGATTTTGCTATAATTACTTTATCTGATAAAAGTTTAGAGGTGTATATTTGGAATTTTTAGATATAGTTGATGAATTCGGTAATCCCACCGGCGAAATTGTCTCCCGTAAGGATGCTCACGAAAAGGGTATCAGGCACCGCACATCTCATCTTTGGCTTTGGTCAGAGCATGACGGCAAGATTTTTGTTCTCTCTCAGAAACGTTCCGAAAACAAGGATTCCTATCCCGGTTGTTTCGATATTTCCACTGCAGGTCATATTCCCGCAGGCTGCGGTTTTATTGAGTCCGCTTTGCGTGAATGCCTTGAGGAGCTTTCTGTTAAGCTTGAAGCTGATGATTTGATTTATGTCGGTCAGAGAAAATTTGAGTACATTAACGATTTTCACGGTGAAAAATTTCACGATAACCAGATAAGCAATGTATACTTGGCTAAGGTACCCTTTGAAACAGAGTTCAAGGTGCAAAAAAGTGAGGTAGAGCTTGTCAAATGGTTCGAGTTTGGCGAGCTTTTGAGGTCTGTCAGAAATAATCTTATTCCAAACTGCATTCGCGAGGAGGAGCTTGTCATGATGGAGAACTTTTTCGGAGGTGCTCATCATGAGATTTAAGCTGAATTCTCTCTATTCCGATGTTTTGCTTGGAATAATCTTTATGATTGCGGCAATTTCGCTTTCTGTTACGCTGACCCTGAATTTCAAGCCGCTTTTCTATCACGACATAAAGTCGCTTGACATTCCCGCTCAGTCTGGATTCAGTGAGGAAAAAATCAAGACGAATTACGATATTTTAATCGATTACAATAATTTCTGGGGAGCCAAAACTCTCGAGTTCGACGATCTCGCAATGAGCGAAGAGGGAAGAATCCACTTCGAGGACGTCAAGCGGATATTCGTAAAAATCGAATATGCGGCAATAATCTTTACCCTTGTGTTTGCCGTGACTGCTTATTGCAAGCTGAAAAGCGGACAGAGAAGATTTTTGCTGTTTTCCGGTGTGTTTGCCGTGGTTGTGCCGCTTGTTGTCGGGGCATGCGTCGCTTTGAATTGGGAAAAAGCCTTCATAACCTTCCATAAGCTTGCGTTTAGCAATGATTACTGGATTTTTTACCCCGATAAAGACCCCGTGATTACCATGCTGCCAGATGCATTTTTTATGCACTGTGCGGTTATGATAATAGCTATGACAATATTATTTAGTGCGATTTCGGTCGCAGTTTATTTCATTTTAAAGATAAGGAGCAATAGGAAATGACTGTTAAGCAAGAAGTTATAAAGTACATGATGGAGCATAAGGGCGTACCGTTTTCGGGAGCCAAAATAGCAAGCGCACTCGGTGTTTCAAGAAATTCTGTTTGGAAGGCTATCTCTGCGCTCAGAAAAGAGGGATATGAAATAAACGGAACAACAAACAGAGGATATACTTTTATTTCTGAAAATAATGTCCTGTCAAGTGAGGGAATTGTAAGATTTCTGAAGCACAAAGACAGAGTTGAAGTAAAGGTCTTGCCTGTTGTCGATTCAACAAACGACTATGTGAAAAGAATTGCGGCAGACGGAGCAAAAGAGGGTCTTGTGGTCGTAAGTGAGGAGCAGACTGCCGGAAAGGGAAGACTTGGAAGACATTTCGAGTCACCGAAGAAAACGGGAGTTTATATGAGTATTCTCTTAAGACCTAAGTTCTCGGCAGAGAAGTCGCTGGCAATAACAACAATAGCGGCTGTTGCGGTAGCAAGAGCAATTGAGGATATAACAGGCTACGATACAAGAATCAAGTGGGTAAACGATATCTATTTGAGAGGAAGAAAAATAGTCGGAATACTCACAGAGGCTTCTGTTAACTTTGAGAACGGCGGACTTGATTATGCCGTAACGGGAATAGGAATAAACGTACAGTATCCCGAGGGAGGATTCCCTGAAGAAATCAAGCATATCGCAGGCGCAATATTTACAGAGGAATGCGGAGACGATACGAGATGCAGATTAGTCGCAAAGGTAATTGAATATTTCTTTGCTTACTATGACAGACTGCCTAATTCAAGCTATATCGAGGAATACAGAAGAAGATCGCTTCTGACGGGAAGAGAGATAGAGTTCACCGAGGGCGATAAGACCAGAACAGGAATAGTCAGAGGAATTGACGATACATGCAAATTGATAGTGCAGATGCCTGACGGAGAGATGAGACATTTCTCGACAGGAGAGGTCAGCATAAAGAAAACGTTCTTAGGAAGCTTAGGAAGATAAAAACAGAACGACAGACACAAAAGTTTTTGTTTCGCTTTTTACAAAAAGCGAACGGGTGTGGGCGGAGCCCACGGGATAAAAGCGAAGCAGAAATAAAAAACGAAAGAGCAGAGCGAAGCGATAAAAAAAGAAGAAAGGCAAGGAAAATACGTCAAGAATGCGAAGCGTTCGCAGACGGGCATTTTCCGAGCCGACTTGTTCGCATAGAGATAAATATCGAACGCAAAGTGAAAACACAAAAGTTTTTGGTTTCGCTTTTTACAAAAAGCGAACGGGTGTGGGCAGAGCCCACGGGATAAAAGCGAAGCAGAAGCAAAAAACGAAAGAGCAGAGCGAAGCGATAAAAAAGAAGAAAGGCATGGAGGCTTAACCAAAATCACGAAGTGATTTTAGGGAGCAAAGCGACCGTAGTTGAAGCCTCCATGCCGAACCTTATGCCTTAAGAGAAATACAGAACGCTAATACTGTTCTGACTCAACTCCACACTCCACTCTAAACATTTCACACTGATTAAAGAAAGGCTTAACCAAAAGCACGAAGCGACCGTAGCTTAGCCGACAAGTAGAACCTTACACATAAAGAGAAATATTAAACGCAAAGAAAACAAAACGGTGTAAAAAATGATAAAAGCAGATTTGGTAACCGGCTTTTTGGGGTCGGGAAAAACAACATTCATAAAAAAGTACGCATCATATCTGATGGAAAAGGGCTTGAAAGTCGGAATTCTTGAGAACGACTTTGGTGCGGTAAATGTGGATATGATGCTGCTCTCACCT
>CAVKLS010000221.1:0-3287 GCA_963657025.1 bacterium
AGGAGCTTGCGCAAAAAATCAGAAAAGATCTTGCCGATAAAAATGTCGAGTTCAAAAAGCTTGCCGATGAAATCGCTACGGCTGGTGCCGAGCTTGACTTGGCAAATGCGGAGAAATCAAGACTTAACGATAAGAGACTTCTTTTGGGCGCCGAGCTCACGAGAAACGAGCGTGACATAGCATCCGCAAACCAGCGACTTGTTGATTTGGAGAAGGAAAACCGAGATTCTCTTTCGAGAATACGGGAGCTTGAAAATGCACTCGACGCACTCAAAAGCGAAATAGAAGTGCTTGAGACAAACGCTTCAAAGCTGCGCACAAAAATCGATTACCTCAGAAGTGACAGGAGCAATTACACAAGCTACATCAACGAGCTTCAGAATAAGCTTCAAAACGTAAGAATTGAGATTATCTCAGTCGATAAGGACAAGGATGCGATTGACGGAGCAATCGAAACGCTTGAAACGAGAAAATCGGAGAGCGGAGAAAGCGAAGAAAGGCTTAATCTTCAGGCTGAACAGCTGAAGGAGCATATAGAGACTCTCAAAAAGCAGATTGTCGAATTTAAGGAGAGTGCTCAGAATAAAAAGAGCGACTCCGAGAGCAAGACAAATGAAATTGCTCTTATTACAGAGGAGAGAAATCTTCTTGAAAAGCAGTCGTCAGAACTGCGAACAAAGGAAAGAGAGCTTAACTCCAAGAAGGAAAACATCGGACTTGAGCTTGCGAGACTTAACGAGCGCAAGGAAAGTCTGCAAAAGGACCTCGATTTGACGATTGCCAAGCTTTGGGAAGAATATGAGCTGACAAGACGAGAGGCTGAGGAACAGGCAATCAGAATTTCCGACCTCGCCGAAGCGAGAAGGCGGCTCACGGAGCTCAGAGCAAAGATAAAGGCACTCGGCAGTGTAAATGTTGCCGCGGTTGTCGAATATAAGGAGGTATCCGAGAGATACAACTTCCTTAAAAATCAGATTGCCGACGTCGAGAAATCGAGACTTACTCTCATCAAGCTTATCGGAGAACTTACCATTCAGATGAAGGAGCAGTACGCACGCCGATTCAAAGAGATAAATACTAATTTCACGGAAATTTTCCGTGAGCTTTTTGGCGGCGGAAATGCTTATCTTGAATTTTCCGACAAAGAAAATATACTGACCTCGGGAATTGAGATAAAGGTTCATCCGCCGGGTAAGGTTGTTTCAAACATAGAGGCAATGTCGGGCGGCGAAAAAGCTCTTATTGCCATTTCTATATATTTTGCTATAATGAAAGTCAGCCCGCCTCCGTTTTGTATGCTTGACGAGGTTGAGGCGGCACTCGATGATGCAAATGTCGAACGTTTTGCCGATTACTTGCACCGCATGAACGAAAACACACAGTTCATAGTGATAACCCACAGACGTGGAACTATGGAAAGCGCCGATTCGCTCTACGGAGTAACCATGCAGGACGACGGTATCTCAAGAGTTCTACATCTTGACAGCAAAGACGCCACTTTAGAATAAGGGGGAGAAACATATGGGATTTTTTGATAAAATCAAAGAGGGACTGAGGAAGACAAGAGACAGCATAAGCAACTCTATTTCTTCTATGCTTCATTCCTTCACAAAGATAGACGAGGAGCTTTTTGAGGAGCTTGAGGAGCTTCTCATCATGGGTGATGTCGGTATGGTTTGTGCCGAGAAAATCTGTGACGAACTTAGAAAGCGTGTCAAGGAGAGAGGAATAACCGATCCGAACATGATTATGGATCTTCTCGAGGAGGTTGTTTCCGATTTCGTTTCAGGCGACACGGAGCTTCATCTTGACACGACGCCGAGCGTTATTCTCGTAATCGGAGTTAACGGCGTCGGAAAGACCACAACAATCGGAAAGCTTGCCGCAAATTTCAAAGCCGACGGCAAAAGCGTTATGCTTGGAGCAGCCGACACCTTCCGTGCGGCGGCTATCGAACAGCTTGAGGTTTGGTCGGAAAGAGCCGGTGTTCCTATGATTAAGCACGGTGAGGGCGCAGACCCCGCTTCTGTTGTTTATGACACCCTGGCGGCGGCTAAGGCAAGAAACACGGATATTGTCATCTGTGACACCGCAGGAAGACTTCACAACAAGAAAAATCTTATGGACGAGCTCGGAAAGATTTCGAGAACCATAGATAAGGTTCTTCCCGATGCCAGCCGAGAGGTTTTGCTTGTGCTTGACGCCACAACAGGACAGAATGCCGTCAATCAGGCAAGAGAGTTCCAGAAAGCCGCGGGAATCACAGGTATCGTTCTTACAAAGCTTGACGGTACGTCAAAGGGCGGCGTTGTCATTCCGATTATGGAGGAGCTTGGACTTCCTGTTAAATATATCGGCGTCGGCGAGCAGATAGACGATTTACAGCCGTTCATTCCGAGTGACTTTGCGAGGGCTCTTTTCACAAGAGATAATTAAATGAAATTTGTAATAGCTTCACACAATAAAAATAAAATCAAGGAATTCGAGAGAATTCTTGAGCCGATAGGAGTCGAGCTTGTGACGGCAGATTTGACCGAGGCTGAGGAAACGGGAAAAACCTTTGCCGAGAATGCATTCATAAAGGCTGAGTCGGCGTGCAAGGAGACGGGACTTCCGTCCGTAGCCGACGATTCGGGACTTTGCATTGAGTATCTGGGCGGTGAGCCCGGCGTTTATTCGGCAAGATATGCCCCCGAGGGTCAGAGAAAAAAGACCGTACTCGAGAAATTGAGCGGCGTGCCCGATGATAAGAGAGACGCTTATTTCGAGGCGGCAATTTGCTGTGTTTTTCCGAACGGTGATAAAATCGAGGCTTCGGGAAGATGTCACGGTAAAATAACAAATGAGCTTCGAGGCGACAACGGCTTTGGCTACGACCCGATTTTTGCTGTCGGCGATAAGACCTTTGCCGAGATGAGCGACGAAGAAAAGGACAGCATATCCCACAGAGGTAAAGCGCTTCAGAGCTTTTACGAAAAATTAAACGAATATTTGAAAACGAGGTAAATTAAATATAATGCTAACAAGTAAACAGAGAGCTTATCTTCGCTCACTTGCAACAGATTATGAAACAATCGTTATGATAGGAAAAAACGGACTCACTCCCGAGGTAACAACTCAGACGGCGGACGCACTTGCCGCAAGAGAGCTTATCAAGGGAAAGGTTCTCGTTGAGACCTCTCCGATTTCACCGAGAGAGGCGGCGGATACGCTGGCAAACGAGACGGGCAGCGAGGTTGTACAGGTTATCGGCTCCAAGTTCGTTCTTTATAAGAAGAAGGCAAAGG
>CAVKLS010000222.1:0-3282 GCA_963657025.1 bacterium
GAAGTTTACATTCAAGAAATGTGTCTCTCATGTTTTCGTCAGTTTAACAACTAAGTATTTCTCTAAAACAAGCAATAAATGAGGTATAATTCATGGCTACTTTAAATATTGTAATGGTTGAGCCCGAAATCCCACAAAATACAGGTAATGTTGCACGAACATGTGCATGCACGGGTGCAAGACTTCACCTTGTCGGGCCCATGGGGTTTCATATCGACGACAAAAAACTTAAGCGTGCGGGACTCGACTACTGGCATCTTCTCGATATCACATTCTATGATTCACTCGACGAGTTTTTCGAGAAAAATCCCGACGGTGCTTTCTATTTCTTCACAACAAAGGCTCAGCACCGCCACACCGATGTCAGCTATCCCGACAACGCCTATCTCTTCTTCGGAAAGGAAACTGCGGGACTTCCCGAAAAGCTTCTCTTTGAGCATCCCGATTCTTGCGTCAGAATTCCTATGATGAACGAGTGCAGGAGTCTCAATCTCTCAAATTCGGTCGCAATCGGCGTCTATGAGGTTCTGCGTCAGTGGAATTTCCCCGAGCTCAGCTGTTCAGGAGAGCTCAGAAACTACAGCTGGACTGAAGCAAACTCAAGACAGTCTTAATATTTATTTTTTTTGCATCAAAAAAGCGTGGCGAATCATCGTCACGCTTAATTTTTATCAATTTTCCTCAACTACAGGAAGACCTTCGAGGTATCTTCTCACCATATCGAGTGCGTGAGAAGCGGCACAGAAACGATGCCACTCACGGTTTTTCCTTCTGCCAAACTGCTTTCTTGCAGTAACATAAGTATTCTTTCCGTCAGAAAGTGCAATGTATATAAGTCCGACAGGCTTTTCCTCTGTTCCGCCGCCCGGACCTGCTATTCCCGTGATGCCGATACCGATATCAGAGCCTGAAAGCTTAACAACTCCCTCTGCCATCTCTCGTGCGGTCTGCTCGCTGACAGCTCCCCACTTCTCGAGTGTCTCGTGCTTCACACCGAGAAGCTTTTCCTTGGTTGAGTTGGCGTAGGTTACACAGCCTGTTTCAAATACGGCGCTCGAGCCTGAAATATCTGTGATTCTCTTTGCAAGAAGTCCGCCCGTGCAGGATTCTGCCGTGGCAAGTGTCTTGCCCTTTTCGAGAAGCTCCTTGACCACAAGCTCCTCGAGCGACTCTACGTCAACGCTGTAAACGCAGTTTCCGAGTCTCGATTTGATTTCATCGACAATCGGAGCAATCATTTTATCAGCCTCTTCCTCGCTGTGAGCCTTAGCAGTAACTCTGACAAACATCTCGCCCTCCTTTGCATACGGTGCAACCGTCGGGTTTGCGCCGTCCATAAGGTCGGATATAATCATGGCAACAGGCGCTTCACCCTTGCCGTAGACATGAATGTTATGAGAAACTATGGTTTCCTCATCACCGCTCAAAAGGTACGGTATTGCGTAATTTTTGAGCATAGGCTCAAGCTCTGACGGAGGACCCGGAAACATCATGACTGTCTTTCCCTTATCCGTCTTGAACACGCATCCCGGTGCGGTTCCGTTGTCATTCAGGAGCACGTCACAGCCCTCGGGAAGCCAAACCTGCTTGACCATATTTTCACTCATGGGCTTATCGGGGAACTGCGCCACAAGTCTGTCATAGGACTCCTGATGAAACTCAAGCTTCTTTCCAGAAGCCGCCGCCACAGTCTCCTTCGTGAGGTCGTCAGCCGTTGGGCCAAGACCTCCCGTCGTGATAAGAATATCACTTCTCTCGAGTGCGTCCTCAACAGCTTTTTTGAGTCTCTCGGGATTGTCGCCGATTGTTGCGGCATAAAGCAGGTCAATTCCGATTCCCGAAAGCTCCTTGGCTATAATCGTGGTATCGGTGTTCACAACCTTTCCGAGCAAAAGCTCCGTACCGACTGAAATAATCTCGCAGGTCATAATTTACCTCCTGTAATCGATAAACTTGCGCTCCAGACTTTGCATGCATCTCTCGACAAGTCCGTCTACGTCGAGATTCTTCTCAGCACCCATAAGAAGCTTGACGGTCGGCTTGGTTCTGGGGTGTCTCGGCGTGAATACGGTGCAGCAGTCCTCGAACGGCTCAATTGAAATATCAAACGTGCCTATTCTCTGAGCAGTCTTAACAATTTCCGATTTATCCGTACCGATAAGCGGTCTGAAAACAGGAAGATTAGCACATGCGTCGGTGCACTCAATTGCCTGCATGGTCTGAGAAGCAACCTGACCGAGGCTCTCGCCTGTGATGATTGCATGGCACTCCTCTTCACGAGAAATTCTCTCGGCTACTCTCATCATAAATCTTCTCATGATGACGGTCGAAAGCTCCTCTGGGCAATAATCTCTGATGTGCTCCTGAATTTCCGTGAAATTAACGATATACATAGGAATTCTTCCAGCATATTCGCTTACCTTCTTGAGAAGTCTCTCAACCTTGTCCTGTGCTCTCTCAGAGGTATAAGGCGGGCTTGCAAAGTGAATTGCAGTGAGCTCCACGCCTCTTCTTGCCATCATCCAAGCCGCAACGGGGCTGTCAATTCCGCCACTGATGAGAATGGATGCCTTGCCGCCCGTTCCGACGGGAATTCCGCCTGCTCCCGGCTTCGGGTCGCTGTGGATATATGCTCCCTTTTCTCTTATCTCAACACGCACAGTGACATCGGGATTATGAACGTCAACGGCGATATGCGGATAATTCTCGAGAATATAGCCGCCGACCTCGTTTGAGATTTCGGGCGATTTGTACGGGAATTTCTTGTCGGCACGCTTGCTCTCAACCTTGAAAACACGAGCAGCATTCAGCTCGTCTGCGAGGTACTCAACCGCAGCCTTCTGAATTTCTGCCAAATCCTTCGGTACAATGCATGCTCTTGAATATGCAACAACACCGAAAACCTTGGAAATTGCGTCCTCGGCTTCGTCAAGGTCGCAATCGTCTCTCATCGGCTCAACATAAATTGTCGACTGTGAGATGCTTATCTGATATTCACCCTTTGGTGCAATTCTTCTTCTGATGTTCTTGAGAAGAGTTTCCTCAAATGATCTTCTGTTCTGACCCTTGAGAACAATCTCTCCAAGCTTTAATAAAATAACTTCCTGCATTTTTTCTCCTATCTGTGAGCGAGAGAATCAAGTCCCTCTCGCAGTGCTTTTAAAAATTCGTCTGCTTCCTCGGGTGTGTTGTAGCGTGAAAAGCTCACTCTGATTGATGAATCTATTCTTTCACTTGAATAACCGAGTGCCGCCAAAACATGGCTGGGCTTTGCCTTTGAAC
>CAVKLS010000223.1:0-3282 GCA_963657025.1 bacterium
TAGCATGTGCCGATTATCGTGACCGAAAGCACGTTGCAGAACTGAACGGAATAACTCACCGCATCACTCGTCACGGAGTAAAGCGAGATAAACGGAGTCTTGAGGAAAAATACGGCTATTCCAGAGAGAAGTCCGACACAAACAAAAATAATCTGTGTGGTTCTTGCATATTCCTTCATTTTCTCGTATTCGCCCGCACCTACAGTCTTTCCCGTGATGATTCCGATTGACTGAGAAATACCGTTCATCCAGACATAAATGAGATTATTGAGCGAACCCGTAATGCTTGCGGCAGAGATAACGGCGGCGTCAAATCTGCCCAGAATCACGCTCTGACCTATCATATTAACGCCCCAGATTACATTTCCGCCGATTACGGGTAAGCCGTACTTAACAAAATCTGTGAGCATTGCCCTGTCTGTAGGCAAGAGCTCGCTTATTTTTAGATTCAACTTTTTATCGACAAAAAGCGTGTAGACAACAGAGACTATCGCCTCGAGTATTCTCGAAATCAATGTGGCAAGTGCCGCACCGGCAACTCCCATAGCGGGGATAATCGTTCCAACGCCGAAAATAAACAGATAGTTGAGTCCGACATTAACGACAAGAGTCATAATCGAGATGTAAAGACCGATTTTAGCCGTTTCTACCGCACGCATGCTTGCGATAAACACCTGTGCTATGCAGAAGAAAATATAGGATATACTGACTATCTTGAGATAAACTACACCCTCGGTGATGACTGCCTCGTCATTCGTGAGAAACCGCAAAATCTCATTTGTAAACACGGTTGCGCCAAGCGTAAGAAGTACTCCGAACAATATCGCAAACTTAACTCCCACCGCAATAATCTTCTTAATGCTTCCCGTGTCCTTTTTTCCCCAGTACTGAGCCGCAAGAATGAGTATCGCTCCCTCAACTCCGCCGCTGAAAAGCTGGACTATCGTCTGAATCTGATTGCCCATGTAAACGCCCGATATCGCCGCGTCACCGAGCCTTCCTATCATAACGTTATCGGCAAAGCCGACAAGGAACGTAATGAGGTACTGAAGTCCCATCGGAATCGCAAGCTTTATCAGCGTGGAATAAAACGAGCGGTCACGGGTGATAAATACCTTCCTTTGACTTGATTTTTCCAAAATACAACACTCCCCAAAAGATATTCAAAATATATCAATACTTATTTTAACACTTGTAAAAACAAAATTAAAGTCTTAATCTAATCTTTTTCCCCGAAAAAACAACTCTGACAAAATTACCGCAAAATTCTTTAATGCTTTTATGTTTTGTGGCTTTAGCACCTGCAAGTGCACTTTTCACAAAGTTTTTTAAGCTTATTGACATCACGGAAATTGAGTGCAAAAATAGTAGAAAAAGTCCGTTTTGGAGGAAAGAAATGAAGATTTACGCATTTGAAGTAAGACCTGACGAACAGGCAATGTTTGACTCTCTCTCAACAGAGGAGCTCGAAATCACAACATCACCCGAGATTCTCACTCTTGACAATATCGGCCTTGCCGAGGGCTGTGAGGCGGTCACAACACTTGGTATGACAAAGTGGAACGCTTCTCTTCTCAAGAAAGCATCAGAGCTTGGCATTAAGTGCATCTCTACAAGAACAATCGGCTACAATCACATCGACCTGAACGCTTGCAAGGAGTACGGCATAAACGCTTGTAACGTAAGCTACGGCCCCGACAGCGTTGCCGACTTCGCACTCATGCTCATGCTCATTGCTCTGAGAAAATATAAGCCGGCCGTTTACCGCCAGAACGTCAATGATTTCTCCCTCGGCGGACTTCAGGGCAGAACAATCAACGGTATGACCGTCGGCGTAGTCGGTACGGGCAAAATCGGCTTTGCTGTCATCAAGCGTCTCAAGGCATTCGGCGCAACCGTCATCTGCCACGACAGATATGTGAACAAAAAGGTTGAGGAGCTTGCCGAGTACGTCTCGCTTGACGAGCTTTACAAGAGAGCTGATATGATTACATATCACATTCCGCTCACCGCAGAAAGCGCAAGAATGGTAAATTCCTACACAATAAATCAGATGAAGGACGGCGTTGTCCTCATCAATACAGCCCGTGGCGAGCTTATGAATGTCGAGGATTTGATTAGCGGCATCGAGTCACAGAAAATCGGTGCACTTGCTACCGATGTCTTTGACGGCGAGCTCAATATCTATCACGAGAGCCACATTAACGATATCATCTCAAACCGTGAAATGGCATATCTGCGCCAGTTCCCGAATGTCGTAATGACTCAGCACATGGCATTCTACACAGAATCAGCCGTTGCAGAAATGGTAAAGAACGGCGTTGAAGGCCCTATTGCTGTGTTAAACGGAAAGCCTTGGCAGAACAAGCTTGTTTGATTTTAAAATAATTATCACAACAAAACGAAAAACCGATCTCAACTGAGGTCGGTTTTTATGTTATGTAATATCTGTTTTAGTGGTACGGCACATCCGTTTGTTTATTTTGACTGTTAATTTGTTTTCTCCACCGTCTGCAACAGGCAGGCACAATAACCCTCCTTGGGCTGGAAGCAGTGGATGCGAAGCTGCTTCTCTATCTCGGGTGAGTAATCGTTGAGATAGTGAACATTGCCGTTGAGCGCAACATCACTGTAAGCAACAAGCCACTTTTTGTCGGCATTTGGGAAAACCTCATAGAAGCTGTGATTCATCATTTCTTCAATAGTCTTTCCCTCGACCTTCTCCATCTCTCTGTTGCAGTAACGGAAAATGAAATCGACTCCTCTGCCGTTCTCTGTGAAAAGAACCTCAATTACGCAGAAAGCAACAGGCATATTATCAAGTATCTTGAACTGGTCAGGCGAAAACACCTTAGGCTGGGTTTCAAGTATTGTATCGTTGATATAATTCACAAGCTGTGTCTGCTTTGCGCTTCTTCTCTTTCGTCCCGTAACGGTTGTTCCGTCAATCAGATAATAGGTTGTGCCCTCTATTTTCTCAATCTGATTCACGGCAAGAGCCGTGCCCTTGTTTACTGTGACGAAATTCTCCTCGGGAAGCTCATCCAAGATATTCTTGACGGAAAAATAAGTCTCGATATGTCTTCCGTCAATCATATTGATGTAGGTCTTTCCCTCGCCCCTTGTAAGAGACTTTATGCTCTCAGGCTTAATTGTGAATTTCTCAAAAAATCTTTTTAATGGTGTGCTCATATTGCTTGATTCCTAACTTTTCTAAATTACATAGCAACTTATCATTTCACTCTTTCACATCTGACCGCATAGCGTGAAGTTCCGCTCATC
>CAVKLS010000224.1:0-3277 GCA_963657025.1 bacterium
CACAGACAGAGAACGAGCAAAGAAAAGGAGCATACAACAACACACGGGCGGCGGTTGATGTATGCTTCTTTTTTGCTTTTAAGATATAGAACGGATTGAAACGAGGTGCAACAATGACGGCAGAACAGTATTTATCACAGATTAGAACGCTTGAATTTAAGCTTGAGAGAATGCGAGGACAAGAAAAAGAGTTGAGATTTAAAGCAAAGTACTTGAGTTCTCCCAGTTACGGCGAGAAAGTGCAATATACACCACAGGGCGGAGCACTTGAAAAAGCGGTTGAAAGATACTTGACTTTAGCCAATGCGGCAGAGTTGGCGGCGGTTGACCTCGAGGAAAAGAAAGCCGAGATACAAAACCGAATTGAAAGAGTTGAAGACTTCCGATTATATCAAGTCTTATGTTTCCGCTATATCGATTGTTTGAAGTTTGAGGAGATAGAAAGCAAGATGATGTACTCATACCGCCAAGTTAGGCGGCTACACAAAAAGGCTTTAGAGACTTTCGAGGAGTGCAACAGCGACTTATTTTTAACAGCTGAAAACACAAAAACCACGGAGCAGAAAACAGCGTAAAAATAAAAGTGGGTTTAAAAGTGGGTTTATAGGTAAAAAGAAAAGGCTTGAAATTTGGCTTTAAATAGCCATTTTTCGAGCCTTTTTAGGTGGTGCAGGTAACAGGACTTGAACCTGCATGAAATTGCTTTCATATGGACCTGAACCATACGCGTCTGCCAATTCCGCCATACCTGCATATAAAAATTATTTGTCCGTTACAGTAGTTTATTCTATCAATTTTATATTCAAAAGTCAAGTGTTATTTATGAAAATAAGGCGAAGCACTTTAATGTACTCCGCCTTGATTTTTACTCTACATTCTTAAGAGCCTCGCTCTTCTTGATTTTTCCGATTTTTATTAACATGACCGCACATACGACTGCATAACAGACTATACCGAGAACAAAGCACTTAATGTAGCAGGCATTGGAAACTATATATGGAATATATCCCGATACCTCTGCATAAAGCACTGTATCAAACATAAACCGCAAAGCCCGGTCGACTATCGGCACGGAAATCAGCAATGAAGCAATTACAACAAAGCTTGTGATTACCAGATATAATCTCGCTATCTCGCCGTTTCTGAATCCGAGAATCTTTGTCATAGCTATCGACTGCATGTTCTTTTCTATGACCTGTTTGGTCATAAGGTACATAAGAAGAACGAGCATGATTGCGCCAAAGCCCTTGTAAAGCTCCATAAAGTTTCCCATTGAATTCAACATCTGGTCGGATACTTTTGTCAGATCGGCATTGGTGATAACCGTTGCAATATAATCGGAGTCTATGTCTGTTATTTCCTCATTGGAGAAATAGCCTGAAAAATGGTCGGCACCCTCTCCGAAGGTCGAGTTGAATTCGTCTATATTCATAAATACCGACATAGCCGCATAATAATCGTAGGTTCCGCCGATTGTGAACGAATAGGTTTTGTCCTTGTACGGGTCTTTGAGCGTAAGAGTGTCACCCTCTCCCAGCTTGAATTTATCGGCAATTCCGACAGAAACCAGCACCTCACCCTTTGGAATGTCCTTCGTGACATACTCGGAATTATCTACAATACCGTAAATGCTGACCTCATCGGTCATATATCCCTCCACCATGGAATCGAGACTTGTCACGGCATACTTTTCCACAGAATCCGTACTTGTCTCCTTTTCTTCCGTGAGAATATACTGATATTCGGACAACCTTTCGCTTATAATCAGCTTGCTGTAATCCTGAAGCAGAGGACCAAACATAAATCCGAACACGCAAATTATGCATCCAAACACAACACCTATGAAAAGCGTAAGATATGCTGGAACATTCTGGAACAGAATGCGAAGTCTGAAACGCGAGAAAAACGGCAGCCTGTGACTGAGCTTAAACGCCTTTCTGTTTTTCTTTTTAGAGAGATCCCGTCTCAGGAATTTAATCGGAGAGAGCTTGAGCTTAGCATTCAGCACGAGAAGATTAATCACAATCATTAGTATAATCGGCACTACCGTTGTATCGACAAACGCCTCCGCATTGAAGATGTTTTCATACGTGGCAAGCGAGAACGAACGGTAAAATATTTCCTTCATATACTCAACAAACCAAGTGTAGCCGAGAATATTTCCGATAACCGCCGCAATAAGCGTGACAAGCGTCGGCATGAAGAGATAATGTTTTACAAGCTCCTTTTTTGTGAAGCCGAGTGCACAAAGTGTACCGATAACGCCCGACTCCTTTACTATTGTATTGGATACCGTAACGGCAAAAACAAATGCGATTATAACCGTGACAATATAATCAAATATGAGGAACATAGGCTTGTCACCTTCCATATCGTCCATACAGTAGGTTATCGCCTTGTTCTGATATTTTGCTATGTAATTATCAATGCTGAGATATTCACTTTTATCAAAGCTGTAGTTGATAATTTCCTCTATAGAATCGAGTGTTTTGCTTATTTCGGATGTATCGTAAAGACCTGTAGCATCAAGCTTTTCTACAGCGTTTCTGATGTCGCTCAGGTCATAGTCCATATCGTTGTCGTAGCTTTCGTCAGTATCATCAAGGTTGACCGTAGGCGGCTCATCGTCAAAGCTTGTCGCATCGTCACTGTCTTCAATCTTTTCGAAAGCATCCTCCGTCTCATCGAGTGCCTTTTCGGTAGTACCGAGTTTCTCGGCAAGAAGCGCATTGAGTGTTGTATTTTGATTTTCGGCGGCACGCTTTAGATAATCCTCACCGTCAGCATCTGAAAAATAAAGCTCCACAATATCCGCTTCCGTAAGTGACGTCATCACGTCGCCAATCAAAGCTGTGCTTGCGTCTTCGATCTTATCCTCAATTACATCGCTTGCATCATCAAATTCATCCTCAAGTTGCTTTGAAAGCGTCTTTGCATTGTCATAAAGCTCATTCACCTTTGCCTGAATTATCTTTGTGTCATATGCCTTAACGACATCCTCTATTTCATCTATGAGCGCTTCGCTTTTGGTGTCTTCCTCTCTCTCGTCCTTCGCAGCAGTGTTATACTTCCATGCGTAGTTGTAATTCACACTTCCGCCAAGGGTGTCAAAGCCGCTTTCGCTCATAATTCCCACTCCGAATGTCGATGCAGAAAACATCATATCGGAATTGTTCTCAAAAAGACAGCCGTAATCGACAAGTGCGACAAAGCCCGTGATTTTGAGTTTCTTTCCGCCAATGCTCAGGGTATCGCCGACGTTAAGCCCCTGTGTTTC
>CAVKLS010000225.1:0-3266 GCA_963657025.1 bacterium
TTAAGAAAATAAAACAAAGAGAGGTAAAAAATGGAAGCTCTTGATTGTATTTTTAACAGACGCTCAGTTCGTAAATTTACGGATGAAAAAATCAGCGATGAAGCACTTCGAACAATAATTGAAGCAGGTCATGTCGGCGCATCCTGCGCAAATACAAGGGATTGGAAGTTCATTGTCGTGAGAAATAAGGAGCTTTTGGGCAAAATGGCAGATGCCAACGGAGCACCTGCAACACCGCTCAGAAATGCCGATGTCGGAATACTTGTCTGCGGTGATTTGACAAGATCTTTTCCGCCCGCAAAGGACTATTGGATAATCGACGGTGCGATTGCCGCTCAGAATATGTGCCTTGCCGCAGAAGCACAGGGAATAGGTTCAGTTTGGCTCGGAACATACCCGCAAGAGGATAGAGTTGAAAATCAAATTAAGCTTTTTGATTTGCCGAAGGATGTGATTCCGCACTCGATTATCGCATTCGGATACCCACAGGAAAATCAGAATTTCCACACGCCGAAAACAGGACGCCTTGATTACGAGGAGTCTCAGGTAGTCTACTACAACTAAAACACAGAAGAACTGCTTGTACGCTTTGCATACAGGCAGTTCTTCTTATTATTGTATTTCTATTTTACTTCTTAGCTGTCTTAGCCTTTTACTTGGTAGTCTTAGCCTTGGTTGTCGGCTTTTTCTCTGCTTCTTCCGCCTTTGGCTTCGGATCTCTGAATTTTCTTTCCTTAATCTCGAAAACTCTGCCGCTGTAAGGACGAAGTGTCATTGTGACAACATCCTTCTGGTCCTTGGTCTTGGCTTTCTTGAGCACGGGTGCATCGTCTGCTCCCCATGAGCCTGAATTCATAATTTCCGTGAGTGAGGAAACATGATATTCGTCAACGGTGAAGTTTTTAACTTCATCACCTGAGAAGTTAAAAACGCACAGAACTCTCTGCTTGTCGCTCTTTCTCTCAAATGCAAAGGTGCACGGCTGAGAGCTTGTAGCCTTCCACTCGAAGCCCTGCGGGTCGTAGTCATAGTAGAAGAGGGCAGGAGTCTTTAAATAAAGCTTGTTGAGAGATATCATGTACTTATGGAACTCATCGTGAATAGGATACTTGAGCATATCCCAATCCTGCTCACGGCTCTCGTCCCACTCTCTGAGCTGTCCGATTTCATTGCCCATGAAGTTGAGCTTTTTGCCCGGATGGCAGTACATGTAAAGATAAAGTGCTCGTGCCTGAGGCCACTTGTTATCGTAATCACCGTCCATCTTCTGAACGATTGTTGCTTTTCCGTGTACAACCTCATCATGTGAGAACGGAAGAATGAAATTCTCGCTGTAGAAGTAGAACATCGAGAAATTGAGAAGTCCTTCACTGCCGGAACGGTAGAAGCCGGGCATTTTGAAGTATTTGAGGGTATCGTTCATCCAGCCGAGATCCCACTTGTAGTCAAATCCCAAACCGCCTGAGAAAACAGGCTTGGTGACACCCTGATAGTCGGAGGAGTCCTCTGCTATGAGCATGGCACTCGGATGTCTTGCCTTAAGACCCGAGTTCATTCCTTTGATGAACGAGAGTGCGCCCTCGTTTACTCCTCTGTCCTTGTTGCCCTGCCAGTAAATCAGGTTGGAAACAGCGTCGATTCTGATTCCGTCAAAGTGATACTCACTCAGCCAGTAGTTGGCGTTGGACTGCAAGAAGCTTCTAACCTCGCCCTTGCCGTGGTTGAAGTTGTTTGAGCCCCATTCGCTGTAGCCGACAGATGCGTCTTCATATTCGTAAAGCGGAGTTCCGTCAAAATGCCAGAGTGAATAATCATCAACGGCAAAGTGAACCGGAACAAAGTCAACGATAACACCTATGCCGTTCTTGTGACATTCGTTGACGAAGAACTTGAGCTGCTCAGGTGTGCCGTATCTTGCGGTTACCGCATAAAATCCCGTGTTCTGATATCCCCAGCTTTCATCTGACGGGTGCTCGGAAAGCGGCATAACCTCGATATAGTTGTAGCCGTTCTCCTTGAGGTAGGGGATAATAAGGGGGGCTAATTCCTCATAGGTGTACCAGTCGGCTTTTTTGTCCGACTTCATGCGCCAAGAGCCGAAATGCATTTCATAGATGTTAAGAGCACTGCGGATTCTTACTTTACGCTTGGACATCCACTCGTCATCAGTGAACGAGAAAGCGTCGTGTCTTTCGGGGATAATAGAGGCATTTGCAGGACGAAGCTGCATTCTTCTGCCGTACGGGTCGCAGTGGTCAATCGTCTTGCCGTCCTTACCCTGAACTCTGATTTTGTACATCATTCCCGGTACAGCCTCGGAGACATGAGTTTCCCAGAAGTTGCCGTCCAGAATCTTGTTAAGCTCGATAGGCTTCCAAGAATTCCACTCACCTATGACAGAAATGCTCATTGCGTGCGGAGCATAGACTCTGAAGGTTGTGCCTTCGCCGTCCGGATGAGCTCCGAGAAAGGTGTAATCGTCAAAGCTTTCACCGCGATAAAATTGCTTTATATCCATATTGAAAAGTCCCTCGTTTCAACAAAATAAATAAAAACTGCATACCAGCTCTTACATTCTTATTCATTATATCCTATTATTGTGGATATATCAAGAGTTTATTTATGGATTTGGAATAATAGAGTAAGTAAATTAAAATTTGTCGGAAAAAAGCAAAAATAAATTTGCTTGTAAAACCGTGGGTATATTGGTATAATCCTAAATGTTGTACTGCGACAAAATAAGTTTTCAAACAGAAATTAAGTATATTAGGAGGTTTAATTTTGAAAAAAACAGTAACTTTATTGCTTTGTCTTGGCATGGCGATGGTAATGACGGCTTGTTCATCGGGCACAAGCTCAAAGAGCACAGAAAGCGAAGTTAGCGAAACTGTTTCAAGTGAAGTATCCGCCGCTTCTTCTCAGGTTGAAGAAAGCGAGGCGCCAAGCAGTGAGGCTGAAACAAAGTCGGCAAACACAGCTCAGGCGGGGGAGACCAAAACAGAGCTTGAAATCACACCCGATGATTTGGTTGGTGCAGTCGGCTTTGATTTAGCAGAAATTTCTAACGGCTCATCGCCCGAGGCAGTTCTTTCCGCACTCGGCATTACAGAAGACGATTTAAATTCCGCTTCAACGGATTCCACATGGTATATCGACTGCGTAAGCATTACTCTTGACGGATACAAGTTCTACCCAAGAGTGGACTTCTGGAATAACGAGGTGTTCGTGGTTTATCTCTGTGCGGCACAGGGCACGGACGTCACTGC
>CAVKLS010000226.1:0-3256 GCA_963657025.1 bacterium
GCCGAATTAATTGCGTTATCTTTTGTAGCCGCCGAGCTTTTTCATTCGGTATCGACCTCGATTTCTCACAAGGCGACATTCGAGGTTCTTGCCGACATAAGAAAAATGTGCTGTGACAAGCTGGCAAGAGTTCCGTTCGGCTACGTTAAGGATACGTCATCGGGCACATTTTAAAACATCATCGTTGAGCGAATCGACAGTATTGAGACAACTCTTGCGCACATTGTGCCGGAATTTACATCTAATCTTCTGGCACCGATAATTATTCTGATTTACTTTTTCTCTAAGGATTGGCGGCTGGCTCTTTGGTCACTCGTGCCGGTCGTGATTTGCTTTATGTCCTATTTCGGAATGATGATTGACTTTCAGCCGAACTTTGAAAAAACCGTTAAAGCAACCAAGGAATTGAATGATAAGGCAGTCGAATATATCGACGGAATCGAAGTTATCAAGGCATTCGGAAAAACAGAAAGCTCATACGCAAAGTTCACAAAGGCGGCTAAGGAATATGCGAATTCGTTCATCAGCTGGATGAAGAAATGCTCTATTTATCACGGCTTGATGATGGTTATAACGCCGTACACCTTGCTGACGGTTTTGCCGTTCGGAGCGAGTTATGTAGCGAAAGGAAGCTTGTCGCTTTCTGATTTTATAATCTGCATTATTCTGTCGCTCGGTATAGTCGGGCCGCTCATTACTCTCGGATCGTATACCGATGATTTGGGGAAAATCGGAGTTATTGTAGGCGAGGTTGCGGATATTCTCGAACAGCCTGAGCTCAGTCGCCCCAAGGTTAGTGGCGGAAAACTTGAAGACAACTGGGTTTTGCTCGAGAATGTCAGGTTTGCTTACCACGAAAAAGAGATACTTCACGGCGTAAATATGGAGATGAAGTCAGGAAGCGTCAATGCGATTGTAGGCCCTTCGGGCGGAGAAAAAGCAGAGAATTTCAATTGCGAGAGCCATTATGAAGGATGCGCCGATAATTATTCTTGATGAGGCAACCGCAAATGTTGACCCCGAAAATGAAAAAGACCTGATGGACGCAGTGGAGGCTTTGACCAAAGAGAAAACAATCATAATGATCGCTCATAGATTGAAGACCGTAAGACACGCAGATCAGATTGTTGTAATAGATAAGGGTAAAATTACACAGCAAGGAACTCACGAGCAGTTGATGCATGAGGATGGTATTTACAAGAGATTTATCGACTCGAGAACACAGGCTGTCGGATGGAAGATTTCGCATTGAATCGACTGTATCTGAAATAGCAAAATAACGGCACAGCCGCGGATGATTTCCGTAGGCTGTGCCGTTTCGATTTTGTTTATTATTTATTTATGTGCTTTGATTGTCTTATTTCTTTTTAGCTTTGGCAATCAGTGATGTTCCGACAATTCCGAGTGCACTGACTGCAAGAACTGCGTACCAGATTCCCATGTTGCTGTTATCTCCTGTTGCGGGAGTTGAAGCCGGGGAAGCAGATGCCGTGACTACGGTTGTCGATTTTTCTCCGCTTCCGCCACTGCCGCCGTTTCCGCTCGGAACCTCTGTCGGTTCCGGTGTTGGTGACTGTGTCGGAGTGGGGGTAGGAGTGACGATCACGGATCTCTCGGGAGTTGCCGTAGGAGCAGTTGTCGGTGTCGCTGTGGGCTCTGCCGTAGGTTCGGCAGTTGGTTCAGGCGTAACCGACGGTTCTGGTGTAGCTTCTTTTAACTGAGGAAGCTTGAAGAATGCAACGAAACCGTTTACGCCTTCCTCTTCATCGCTTTCATCTATAAATTCCACAGAGCTTGCAGTGCCGTAGCCCTCAAGTGTGATATCCTCAGCTGTCAGATTCTTGGCGGTGTAACCGTAAAGAGATGGGAGAGTCAAGCAGAGATAGTAGTCTGTGTCCTTCTCAAATACATAATCGTCATCATCAATTGCATTGTCTTCGTAATTATCAAAGGTTATTTCAGAATCAGAAATTGAGAAATGAGTTAGGTAAACATTTTCACCCCATGCAATGCCTTCGTTATTGATGTCATTAATCATGGTTGTGTCTGAGACATACTCACCGATTTCATAACCGTCAAGTGTGAAATGAAGAGCACTCACATCTTTGTAAAGCTTGGAAAGCTTAAACATTGCGGTGTAGCCGTTGTTACCGTTTTCAAACAGTGCGGCGGCTGTGCCGTAACCCTCAAGGGTAATGCTGTCGGCGCTGTATCTTGTGATATCGTAATCTTCATCAAGAAGGAACTGAACAGCGAGGTAATAATCCGTTACAGATTCGAATTTAGCACCCTCATCGGTAATGATATCATCGTGGAAGCTGTCCTTTGTGCTGAGCACCTTTGTGATTGCCCAGGAGTCAAGCTCTATGCCTTCGTTTTTGTCTTCGTCACTTGTAACCGTGATTCCCTTAACTATGCTTGCGTCGAGCTCATATCCGTCAAGCGTAAAGGAAAGAGGAATTGACGGTTTGATTGACGGCTCAGGCTGAATCGTCGGTTCGGTCGGCGGAGCCGCAGTCGGTGTAGAACTGGGACTTGCGCTTGGAGAAACCGACGGCTTCGGCGAGTCGGTTTGTACGGGAAAATCAGGAGCCTCCGGCTGACCAAGCTTGATGTACAAAGTAAACAGCTGATTTACAATATCATATGCAAATCCGCAAGAACCGCCGTTGATTGTCGAATTATTCTTCCAGGCGTGAATGTCATATTCTCTTGGATACATATTTCTAAAGGTGATTGCATAAGCGTAATAGCAGTCAGCCTGAAATGCATCACCATTAAGCGGAGCCCAGTGGCTGTCGTAGTCCCCGTTGAAGGCAGAGTCTGTACGTGAATAATACCATTCAATATGTGAGACACTCAAAGCGTCATATCTGGCGTTAACGAGTGAAAAGAGACCTTCGTAAGACGGAGTTTGTCCCGCTATGGGTGTATCGGCAGTAACATCAAGCTTCGGTGTGACGTATTCTTCTGCTGTTGAGGCTAATGGGATAATGCTCACGATAAGGCATAGCCCCAAGAGCAAACTCAGTATTCTTTTTTTCATAATTACCTCCTAATGTAAAATAGAGTATAGTTAATTGCCCATATTAACATTATATAGGTTATTGAGGATAATTACAATATTAACAAAAAGATTTTGCCAAACAAATGATAATCGGATAATTTGACAAGATGAAATGCCGACCGCGTCAATTATGATATGTTCTGTTTTATATATTTTTTTCGCAGAATTAGTCCGTCTGAGAAAGCTTTT
>CAVKLS010000227.1:0-3247 GCA_963657025.1 bacterium
GCGCTTACGCTGATGCAGAGAAGGCAAACGAGTATCTCGATAAGGCTCTTGAGGAGCTCGGATGCACAAAGGACGACCTCTCAGCTCACCTTTCCATGAACTGCGGTGACTCCGATGTTGCTATGAACCAGGCAGCTTTCTTCCAGGAGGCTATCAGAACTGTTCTCGGTATCGAGATCACAGTTAACCCGATGCAGACGAAGGCTCAGTCCGCTGAGAGAACTGCTGGTAACTACGTAATGGATATCACAGGCTGGCTCGGCGACTACAACGATCCTATGACATGGTATGACATGTGGATCACAGGTGGCGGTAACAACTCCACAAGATGGTCTAACGCTGAGTACGATGCATTAATTAAGGACGCTAACGCTCAGACAGATCTCGAGGCTCGTCAGGAAGACTTCTATCAGTGCGAGCAGCTTCTCCTCGATGAGATGCCAATCTCCTGCATCTATTCCGCAGCAGGCGTATATGCTGTTTCCGGTAAGGTAAGCAACTACATCATCGATGCATGGCAGTTCAGCTTCCTCTACGCAACAGTATCGTAATAATTCGATTATTACAAACATTTAACATGAGTACTCCAATTATTTTTTGTATGTAGTGTTAGCAATTGGCAGGCGTTTAGGCGTCTGCCCATTGCGCTATTGAAATTCTCAAAAGGATTTTACAGAGAAAATTGGAGAATAAAAATAATAACCCGATATTACATTTCTTTTCAAAAAATCGAGTCCGGCAACAGTCGGGCTCTTTTTTTGTGCGATTTTGAGACAGAAAAATTCCCTCAGGACAAATTGCCTTGAGGGAATCGCTTTTGATTCAGATATTTCTTATGTAAGCCTTTTTGCTCATCTTGCAAACGGGGCACTGCCAGTTGTCTGGCAATTCCTCGAACGGCATGAGCGGATCGTCATAAACATAACCGCAGACGGAGCAGATGAAGGTGTTACCGGTGTCGGGTGTGGACTCAGCCGCCTCGATGTAAACGGGAGAATTTGACGGAGCAAAGCCACCGAGATTCTCACGGTAGAATTTATAGGTCATAGGAGTGCCGTTATATTTTTCACTGCCTGCTATAACCTTAGCGACGAAAATGGTCTGGTCTTCGGCTTCGGTGCAGCTTTCTGTTTTGCACAAGAACCAACAACAGGTGTCTTCTTTCAGAACGGGAACGCCCTCGTTAAGAACTCTGTGTCTTAAGTGCTTTAGCTTATCTGTATTTCTGCCCGAAACAAGACCAAGCGCACCGACGGCGGCACCGCTTGTTTTCTCAGACAGAACCGAAATTGTGAACAATCCGTATTTCTTTATGCATTCGCAGGAGTAGGAATCTGAATTGATGCTGATAGCTACTCTTGCTTTAGAGCCGTGACCGACTCGAGTTACTCCGTTGATAATACATGCGGAAGGACCGTTGTCCCCTTTAACGCCGATTGCGTACATACCATAAGTAAAAGTATTGAGTACCAATGGATTCATTTATATATCCCTTCTTTCTCCTTAAGTATAAAGCATAAATGTGAACAAAACAAGTATAGTTAATGTTTAATTTTATCCCAGTACGCTTTGAACGCCTGCTCGTTCTTGTTGTCACCGAATTTGTAGTACTGAGTATTTTTCAGTGCATCGGGAAGATACTGCTGATAAGTCCAGTGGTGCGGATAATCGTGAGGGTAGATGTAGAACTGACCCTTGTTTTGCACCTCATCCCCGTCATAGTGTTTGTTTTGCAGCTGTCTAGGTATCGGAAGAGCACCGTGCTTTTTGACATCGCTCATTGCCTCGTTGATTGCGTTGTAAGCCGAATTTGATTTCGGTGATGTGGCAACAAGTACGACTGCGTCGGCAAGCGGAATTCTTGCTTCGGGTAAGCCGACAGCTTCTGCAATATCCACACAGGATTTTACTATCGGTAAAATCTGCGGATAGGCAAGTCCGACATCCTCGCATGCGCAGACCATAAGTCTTCGGCAAGCTGACGGCAAATCTCCCGCATCCAGCAGTCTTGCCAGGTAGTGAAGTGCGGCATCGGGGTCAGAGCCTCGCATGGACTTTTGATAGGCAGAGACTATATCGTAGTGGTCGTCGCCCTCACGGTCGTAGCGCATGGCACTTCTCTGTGTGAGCTGTTCGGCAAGCTCTAAAGTGATATAAAGTCCGCCGAGGTTTTCCTGTTGGTCGGCTGTAAGTACGGTTAATTCGGCAGCGTTCATAGCTTTTCGGACATCTCCGCCGCAAGCCGTTGCTATGTATTTTGTTACACCGTCCTCGGTGACGATTTTTTCTCCGCGCTCTTCCTCGAGAATCGAAAATGCACGCTCGACCGCCTCCTCGACATCGCTCGGCTCTACTGCTTTGAACTCAAAGACAGTCGAACGGCTGAGCACGGCATTGTAAACATAGAAGTAAGGATTTTCCGTTGTGGACGCAATCAGGGTAATGCTTCCGTTTTCTATGAACTCAAGCAAGGTTTGCTGTTGCTTTTTGTTGAAATACTGAATTTCGTCAAGATAGAGAAGAACACCGTTTATCCCGTTTAACGTGTTCACCTGTGCGACGGCGTCTTTAATATCGGCTGTTGATGCATTTGTGCCGTTGAGCTTGACGAGATATTTATTTGTGTTTTTTGCTATAATTGAGGCAACGGTTGTTTTTCCGACGCCTGACGGCCCGTAGAAAACCATGTTTGGGATTTCTCCCGACTCTATTATTTTTCTCAGGGCTTTTCCTTTTCCGAGTATATGCTTTTGTCCGACAACCTCGTCCAGTGTGGAAGGTCTGATTCTGTCGGCGAGCGGTGATTGTGGCATGAAGAATCTCCGTTTCATATTGTTTGTGGTTTCATTCTTGATTAAATTATAACATACGAATGAGAAAAGTCCAATAATTCAAGAACATTTGTTTTAACTTTTTGCTATTAACAGGGTAAATTACAATTAACACGGCTTTTGCTTTAATTTATCTTTATTTTCGGCACAAAAAGGATTATAATATAAATTCAGACAGCAAGTCTAATCAGAAAACCAAGCACACTAAGGCTAAGATATAAAAAAGAGGAATTCATCATGAGAGAATACGAACAGGTTGACAGAGATCTTCTCGATAAGGTTAAGAAAATTCATTTCGTCGGTATCGGCGGTTCGGGAATGTGCCCAATGGCTGAAATTCTTCACCACAAGGGATATATTCTCACAGGCTCTGATATGAATGAGGGCGACACGCTCGACAGAATCAAGGGCTACGG
>CAVKLS010000228.1:0-3245 GCA_963657025.1 bacterium
CCTGTCTTTGCGGTCTCTCTGAGGCAGCCCTCAAGATCAAGCTTTCCGTCATAATATTCGTCCTGATAGCTGTAAAGAGAAATACTTCTTTTAACGTCGTGACTCATCTTTTAGCTCCTCCTTATTCGATTACAAAGTCTGCGTCGCAGTCCGCTTCAATCTGGAACGGCATGTACGACGGTGCAATAACCTGTCTTGCATGAATGTGATGGCTTCCATTTGAAAGTCCGCCCTCTTTTACTACAGATACGGTTGCATACTCGCCGAACTCCCAACGATAGTCGGAATCGACGACCGTGCGCATCTCCTCGAGAGTGAATGTCTCGCCATTTACTGTGAATCTGATATCCTCACGCTTTACATCCTCTCCGTCTACATTAATCTTAATGTCACGAACGATAGACAATGTAATTCCGCGGTAATACTGTGCTTTGAACTGGAACTCATAACCTGTTACAAGTCCGTCTTTTTCTGTATTTTTAAATCCGTTGGGATTAAAAATCTGTCTTGCAGCCATTTTAATTCCTCGCTTTCTTCTGATTTTACGCAATATCATATGTCAAGAACGTCGGAGTGCTGGTTAGGCTACCGACGTTCTTCTTATTTCTCAATGAAAATTAGTCAAAGAATACTTCCTTGCCTGTCTCAGCAGACTCATAGATAGCCTCGAGAATCTGTGTGACAACAAATGCCTGCTCAGGCTTAACGAGCGGATCTGTGTCGTTGATTATGGCATTGAGCCACTGCTCCTGCTCTCTTACTGCCTCTGCAGATGCGCCGCCCTCGAAGAAGTCAACGGAAATTCCGGGAGAGATAATCTTCTCCATAAGCTGGTTGTGCTCAACGTTGTTGAAGATGAGCTCGTCCTTCGGATAGCTGCCGCCATGGTGAATCTCAGCGCCGCCCTTTGTTCCGCAAAGTGTTGTGGATGCCTCCATGGACTTGAGTACGTTAAGTGCCCATGATGCCTCGAGATAGATTGTTGCGCCGTTCTTCATCTTGATGAATCCGAATGCTGAGTCCTCAACCTCGAATGTCTTTGGATCCCATGGTCCGAATACGTTGCCTGCGGGGCCATCCTCCTGGCGTCCGAGCTTGTAGAATACCTGTCCGGAAACGGATGCCGGCTCATAGTTGTTCATCATCCAAAGGGTGATGTCAAGTGCGTGTGTTCCGATGTCGATAAGCGGTCCGCCGCCCTGAAGTGCCTTGTTCGGGAATACGCCCCATGTCGGAACTGCTCTTCTTCTGATTGCGTGTGCCTTTGCGAAATAGACCTCGCCGAGCTCGCCGTCCTCGCATGCTGCGTGAAGTGTCTGTGTGTCGTCACGAAGACGGTTCTGGTAACCGATTGTGAACTTCTTGCCTGACTTCTTCCAAGCGTCGATCATCTTCTGAGCGTCTGCTGTGCAGTGAGCCATCGGCTTCTCGCACATAACGTGCTTGCCGGCCTCAAAAGCTGCTACTGTAATCGGGCAGTGTGCAACGTTCGGTGTACAAACATGAACTACATCAATCTCGATGCTCTTGTCTGCGAGCATTTCCTTGTAGTCTGTGTAGACCTTTGCGTCAGGTGTACCGTAGTCCTTGGCTGCCTTCTCGGCTCTCTCGGGAATGATGTCGCAGAAAGCGACCATTTCTGCCTTATCGGACTGTGTTTTGATGGATGGCATGTGCTTCTGGTTTGCAATTCCGCCGCATCCGACGATTGCGATTCTTAATTTACTCATTGTTGTTTCTCCCTAAAAGTAATTTTATATATCTGTTTTATTCTGCTAATATCAGTTATTTGCTTCCTTAGCTTTGTTTCTTGCGGCAAGTCTCTCTCTTACGCCTGCCATATCGTTCTCGTTAATCTTATAGAATGCAATTGCAACGCCTGCGAGAGCATAGAAGACAACGGGAACCACGTTAACGCCTATCATAATGCCCTGCTGTACATGAGCCGTGATTGCCTCTGCGCCTGTGTAGCCGAACCAACCGATAACAGCTACGCCGAGTGCGGAACCGACTGCAGAACCGATTTTGTTTCCGAGACCGATGAGTGAGAACACCGTTCCGTCAGGTCTTACGCCTGTCTCGTCATCCATAACATCGAGAGCGTCGACAATCATTGTTGGGCCGCAAGCCTCCTTGATTCCGCCGAGAGCGTAGACAATGTGGCAAACGAAAAGATAAGCGACATTTGTGTAAGGTCCGAAAACCATCATAAGAAGTCCGACAATCTGGCAAACCAAGCCGATGTAGATTGTTCTCTTCTTTCCGAATTTTTCCATGAACTTCGGAGCAAACGGCATAAGGATTGCACCGACGATTGTGGGCAGCATCATGAAAATTGTGATGTAAGTGGCTGACTGCGAAACATAAAGGTAGAAGTAAACGGCAACTCCGATTCTGCCCATCATGCCGCACATAGCGCACATTGTGTAAACAACGAGTGAAACAAGATTCTTGCTCTTGACAATCTCTTTGACGGACTGTCCGAGCGGCTTCTGATCCTCTTTCTTAACCGTGACAACCTCTTTGCAGGACTTTGCGCAAATCCAGAACATCGGAAGAGCAATCAAAGCGAAAAGGCTTGCGGTAATCTGGTAGCCGTGTGAAGGCATAACTGCTTCGATTCTGTTTACAAGCGGAAGAGTAAAGAGGTTGAGAAGAATCATACCGAGCATCATGCCCATTGACTGAGCCGCACTCAAACGGTTGATTTTTGCGGGGTCCTTTGTCATAACGGCAGGAAGTCCCGAGTAAGGAATATTCGTCATGGTGTAGACCATTCCGAGACCGATATAAGTAATGTAAGCATAGACGAGTTTGCCAGTGCCGCCGAATCCTGGAACGGTAAAGGTTAAGATTGTGAACAAAACAAGCAGCGGTGCTCCGATAACGATGTATGGTCTGAATCTGCCCCATTTTGTGTGAGTTCTCTCCATGATTGCGCCCATCATAGGATCGTTTACACCGTCCCAGATTTTAGCTACAAGAAAGAGAACCGCAACCGCACCTGCCGACAAACCGAAAACATCGGTATAGAAAACGGAAAGGTACGTACTTACCATTGTCCACGAAAGCTGCGAAGCAAAATTTCCCATTCCGTAGGTAAATATCTGCTTCTTACCCACCTCATAATTTTTATTCATTGTGATTTTCTCCACTTCATATTGTTTGTGAAATCCGGTACCTTATTGATTTCCTGTGAATATATAATATCAAAACGCAAGATTTTCTGTTTTGCATTTTTTATC
>CAVKLS010000229.1:0-3238 GCA_963657025.1 bacterium
CTTAAAATATACCAACCCTTGCAAAAGCTTTAAAATAGGTTCCACCGACTACGCTAAAAAATTTAACAATAAAAACCAAATTTACTCATTCAGAAACATCGAAAATCAGAAGCTTAAATTTCAGGCAAACAGTGGTTGGATTATTTCAAATATAGAAATATATTCATCGAGATATGGTGAAGATTCGACACACAGATATTACAACCCCAATAAATCAAGCTTCACAATAAAAAGTGCGACCTTATTAACTAACGGATATTCACATGTTTGTGTAACCTTCAGAAACACTTCCACAGGAGCTGAAAACATTTTGCTCTATCAGGTACGATAAAACTTAAAAACACAAAACCGCTCCGACTGATTTCAGCCGAAGCGGTAATTTTTTACTATATTACAGTATCTTTGACAAAAAGTCCTGAAGTCTTGCACTCTCGGGATTGGAGAAAATTTTCTCGGGAGTGCCCTGTTCAACAACGCCGCCGCCGTCCATGAAAAGAACTCTGTCGGCAACCTCACGGGCAAAGCCCATCTCGTGAGTTACGACCACCATGGTCATTCCGTCCTCGGCAAGCTCCTTCATAACCTCGAGTACCTCGCCTACCATTTCGGGGTCAAGCGCACTTGTCGGCTCGTCAAAAAGCATGACCTTCGGCTTCATGGCAAGCGCACGCACAATGGCAACTCTCTGCTTCTGTCCACCCGAAAGCTGTGCGGGATAAGAATTTGCCTTGTCGGCAAGTCCTACTCTCTTGAGAAGTCGCATTGCCTCCTCTTCGGCTTCCTCCTTGCTCATAAGTCCGTGCTTAACGGGAGCAAGCGTGATGTTCTTGAGAACCGTCTTGTTGTTGAAAAGGTTAAAGTGCTGGAAAACCATTCCCATGTGCTCTCTTACCTTATTGATGTTCACGCCCTTTGCGTTAATCACCTTTCCCTCAAAGGAAATCTCTCCCGATGTGGGTGTTTCGAGAAGATTGAGGCAGCGCAAAAAGGTGGATTTACCCGAACCCGACGGGCCGATGATAACAACCTTTTCACCCGGAGCAATGTGCTCTGAGACCTTATTGAGAACTACATTTTCGCCAAAGCATTTGGTTAGATCCTTAACGTAAATCACTCTTTCTCAGCCTCCTCTCCACAATACTCATAATCCATGAAAGAACCAGAACGATTGCAAGGTAAATTGCGGCAATCGCAAAGTACGGAACAAATGCCTGGAAGGTGTTTGCCTGAATAATCATGGCGCCCTTTGTGAGGTCCTTAAGTCCGATAACGGTAACGATGGATGTCTCCTTTACGAGGGTAATCATTTCGTTTCCGAGTGCGGGAATGCTCGTCTTGAATGCCTGCGGAATGATAATAGACTTCATCGTGGACGCATAGGTAAGTCCCAAGGATCTTCCTGCCTCCATCTGTCCCTTATCGACGCTCATAATACCCGAACGGAAAATCTCTGCGATATATGCGCCCGAATTAATTCCAAAGGAAAGGATAGCGCAAATCGTCATGTTGGTGTCGGAGCTTCTTGCGCTTGCCCAGATAACGAACCACATGATAAGAAGCTGAACCATGGTAGGTGTTCCTCTGATAACGGTTAGATAAATCTGACAAACTGCGTTGAAAAAGCCGAGAATCTTGCTTTTGTGCTCACCCTGCTGGTCGTGAGCGGAACGGACAATCGAGACGAGTGCACCGAGGATAAGTCCGATGATAAGCGCAAAGAACGCAACAATAAGCGTTACCTTCAAGCCGCGCAGAAAATACTGGTAGTTATCCTGGTAGACAAAGGTCTGATAAAGTCCTTTTTTCAGTGATTCCATTTGCTTTCTCCTTTCTTCGGATTTTTAATTTCTTGTTTTTACTTTATTGATGTAGGATACTAATATAGCACAAGGAAGCAGCCGAATCAACCCGACTGCTTCCCTTTTTGCCATTTGTACTTAATTACTTAATGTACTTGTCAAGGATAGACTGGATTGTGCCGTCTGCCTTGAGCTCTGTGATAGCCTCGTCCATAGCAGCGAGAAGAGCCTCGTTGTCCTTGGATACGCAAGCTGCATAGTCCTCTGTAACGTATGCTGTGTCGAGAATCTTGAGTCCCTCGTTTGCCTCTACGTAGCTCTTAGCCGGCTGCTCATCGATAACAACGCAGTCAACCTTGCCTGAAACAAGAGCCTGAACAGCTGTAGCACCGTTTGTGTAAGCAACAACGTGATCCTCGCCGAAATCATCGGAGCAGTAGATGTGACCTGTTGTGGACTCCTGAACACCGATGAGGTCTGCATTAGCAAGGTCATCAGCTGTCTTTATGTCGGAATCCTCAGGAACGATGATAGCCTGAACGCCTGTTGAATAGGACTGAGTGAAGTTAACGTTCTCTTTTCTCTCGTCTGTAACTGTCATGCCTGCGAAGGAGCAGTCAATCTTGCCCTGCTGAACGGAAGTGATGATTGAACCAAAGTCCATATCGACAATCTCAAGTGTAAGACCGAGCTTCTCTGCAACAGCTGTTGCAATCTCAACATCGATTCCTACCGGAGTGTCTCCGTCATAGTACTCATACGGAGGGAAGGATACGTTTGTACCCATTGTGAGAACACCGTCTGTAACAGTTGTGAAATCGCCTGTAGCAGTAGCGGAAGACTCTGCGCTTGAGTCGCTTGCCTCAGCCTCGCTTGAAGCTGCGCTTGATTCTGCTGCGCTCGACTCAGCTGCAGAAGAGCTTGAATCGCTTGATGAGCTTGAGCATGCTGTGAATGCCATAGCAGCCATGCTTACTGCCAAAAGGACTGATATAATCTTTTTCATTTTACTTTACCTCTTTTTGTAACCTTTCCGAAACAGATATAGCTTCTTGTTTCGCTTAAATAATACAGTGATTATTATAGTCATCAAAGGCGCAAAATGCAAGAGAATAATTTAATTTTGCAAGTGCAAAACAACATTTTTGTATAATTAAACAAAATCAAGTAAAAATCGGTGCATAATTTGACTGTAAGAGTTGTATATTATACATTCAGGTGCAACAAAATTTCAAATTCGTTTCAAATTACCGCTTGTTCTTAATCTTTTTTATCTCATCGTCCGTTTTTTCGAGAATGCGTTTCATCTGCTTGTCGGCATACACAATCAGACTTTTCCTGAAGCTTATCAGCTGAGTTTTATGCTGGCAGAGCTTTTCTGTGCGGTTTTTACAGGAAATAAAATCGTTTGTGTTCTCGGAAAATCTTTCGGGATAGAG
>CAVKLS010000230.1:0-3235 GCA_963657025.1 bacterium
AATTTTTGCGCGCAGACAGAAACAGGCTCTATCTTCACGGCGAAGAAAGCGTGAGTGCGGCTGATGAGGAGAAATTCCGTCAGGCGGTGGAAAAGCGAAAAAGCTTCTATCCGCTTCAATATATTTTGGGATACTGGTATTTTCGTGATATGAAGCTTAAGGTGAAGGACGGCGTCCTTTGTCCGAGAGAGGATACCGAGGTACTGGTGAACGAAAGCCTTGAGAGAATAAATCCAATATGCAAAAATCAGGAGGTTTTCGGTGTCGACCTTTGTTCGGGAACGGGCTGTGTGGCACTTGGAATTGCACGCAGCAATAAAAATATAAGTATGGAAGCCGTGGAGCTTTTTGATGCGCCGTATGAGTGTCTTTGCGAGAATATCGCAGAGTGGGGAGAAAACAGAGTGAAAGCAAGCCGAGGAGATGTTTTTTCGGACGAATGTCTCGAAAAATATCACGGGCTTGATTTTTTGACGGCAAACCCGCCCTATATAAGTGAGGACGAGATGCCCTCGCTTCAAGCCGAGGTGCAGAAAGAGCCGAGAGAGGCACTCACGGACGGCGCAGACGGCTTGGAGTTTTACCGAAGAATAATCACCGACTGGAAGAAAGCGGTCAAAATCGGCGGCTTTATCGCCCTTGAGATAGGGGAAACTCAGGCGGCGGCGGTAAAAGAGCTTTTTGAGGCGAACGGATTTACCGACGTGCGTGTCGAGAAGGATTTCGGAGAGCTTGACAGGTGCGTTTCTGCGGTCAAATCAAGCGAATAAGCGGAAAACGTCCGCTTAACATATTCAGTTCTTTTAATAGGAGGAAAAAGAAATGTCTGTATCAGGAAAGAGAGAATTTGATTTACTGAACAAAATCGGATTTATTCGTACAGCAGGCTCGGAAGAGGAGCTCAAGGCGGCGAATATCATTAAGTCCGAGGTTGAGAGCATGGGTCTTGAGGCTAAAATCGAGCCGTTTGAGATTTGGGATGCTGTCATTGAAAAGGCTGAGTTTGAGGTTATCGAGCCTTACCGGAAGTCATACACCGTAACATGCTACAAGGGTGCGGGAAATGTCGACTGTCTTGAGGCTGATTTTCTTTATGTCGAGAACGGCGGCGACGTCGCTCTCAAAAACGCTAAGGGAAAAATCGTTATGTTCAACGGATATTTGAGATATCCGCTTTACAAGAAGCTTTGCGAGGCAGGAGTAGCAGGTATTGTTTCCTATTCGGGAACACTTCTTGAGAAGGAGGACGATTCAGACCTGTTCACAAGAACAATCAGAGCCAAGCTTCGTGAGTGCGGAAAGCTTCCCGCTGTAAATATGCGTGCGACAGACGCATTCGATATCATCAAGAACAAGGCAAGCCGTGTCAGAATGACTACACTCAACCAAGATGTAACGCTTGAGTCAAGAAATGTCGTAACCGAGATTAAGGGTTCCAAGTATCCCGATGAGGTTATCGTCTTCGGATCTCACATGGACTCCGTTCCGTTCTCGACCGGTGTTTACGATAACGGTGCAGGCAGTGTAATTCATATGGAGACGCTTCGCCACTTTGTCGAGAATCCGCCCGAAAGAACTGTCCGCTTCTGCTGGTACGGCTCTGAGGAAATCGGCCTCGAGGGCTCAAAGGCTTATTGTCGTGACCATGCAGAGGAGCTTAAGAACGTCATCTATATGGTAAATACCGATGTAGGCGGCTGTGTTCTCGGCTCTGAGTCGGCTGTTGTTTTAGGAAGCAAGGAGTTCACAAACTATACCGACGCTTACATGAAGGCTAACGGCTACGATGTTGAGGTTAAGCAGGATATTTATTCCTCCGACTGTATTCCTTTTGCAGACAACGGAATTCCGAGCATCAACTTCATGAGATTCAGCCGTGACGGCGGCGCATTCATTCACTGCCGCTATGACATTATCGATTTCCTTTCGGCAGAGTCGCTCGAGCACACAACAGAGCATGTTGTCGCATTTACTGATCATCTTGTCAATTCTGTCGTTTTCCCCGAGAAGAGAGAAATTCCCGAGGAAATGAAGGAGAAGGTAGACAAGTATCTCTACAAGAAGGATTAATAAAAATATTTTTTCGACACCCTGGGAGGACGCATTTTTTGTGCGTCCTCTTTTGTTTTTGCGCAAAAGCTGTTACAATGGTAATCGGTTAATTCAGTTTACAGTTTTACTTTTATTCGGTGAGGTTGAGAGATATGGCAGTCAATAAAAACGGAATTGTTGTAGTCGGTGCGGTTTTTGTCGATATAAAGGGATTTCCGATTTCGCAGTATATTCCCGGCGGAAGAAATGCGGGAAACATTAAGCAGGTTCACGGCGGTGTGTGCAGAAACATTGCAGAGGACATTGCCAATCTCGAGCTTCGACCGACGCTTATCAGCCTTGTGGACGACAGCGGAATAGGCACGGATGTTATCTATAAGCTTCAGAGACACAAAGTGAATACCGAGTATATGCGTGCCAAAACGGACGGAATGGGCACTTGGCTTGCTATATTCGACAACGGCGGCGACGTCACCGCATCCATTTCCAAAAGACCCGACCTCATGCCGATTTGCGATATTCTGGACGATAAAGGCGATGAGATTTTCTCCGAGTGTGACAGCATTGTCTTTGAGATGGACATAGAAAAGGAAATTGCAAAAAAGCTGTTTTATTATGCCGAGAAATACAACAAGAAAATATACTGCCCCGTCTCCAATATAAGCATAGCTTCGGAAAGAAGAGACTTTTTGAGACTGGTGGACTGCTTTGTCTGCAACGACCACGAGGCAGAGATGCTCTTCTATGATGATTTTGAGAGCCTGGGCACAGAGGAAATTCTCGAGAAGCTAAAGCAAAATGTAAAAAATGCCGATCTTAACAGCATGGTGGTCACTTTAGGCGAAAGAGGAGCTGTCTGGGCGGACAAATTCGGAGGCAGCGGATACTGCCCCGCAAAGAGAGTTGACGTAAGAGATACCACGGGCGCAGGAGATTCTTTCTTTGCGGGCGTCGCTTCGGCACTCACATACGGAAAAAATCTTGATGAGGCTTGCGAGATAGGCTCTCGTCTTGCCGCATCGGTCATCACAACAACCGACAATGTATGTCCGAGATTTTTACCCGGGGAGCTTGGGCTTTGAAACGGCATATTTTGGGCGAAAAATAAGCGGTAAAAAAGAAATTTTGAAAATTTAAAATTTTTTTTAAAAAAGTGTTGACTTTTCTGTTTGTAAGTGGTATC
>CAVKLS010000231.1:0-3223 GCA_963657025.1 bacterium
CCCTTATTCCGCTCAGGACACAGGAAAGAGGGGAGTTTACCGCTCAATCGGTATCAGCCGCACGGGTGTTACTTCAATTTGCCAGATAAGAAGTGATGTTCCTGACGAGATTAAGGGCGTTGAGTGGATTATGTTCGGCTCTAACGCATTCAATGCAACAATTCCACTTTATACAAACGTCTCAAAAATGCCTAAGTATCTCAGTGATGTCAAGCTTGATGTTTCCACAGAGAATTTCTACTGGGGTTCAAGACTTATCGGCGTTTTGGCAGACGCTCATTTCGGTTCATGCGTCCAGCTTATCGAGAGATATCAGGAGGGTGTGCTTACCAAGGGCAGACAGATTCTTGTCGAGAGCGACAAGGGGGCAACAGAGTCGGGAGATTTCTCGGGACTTGAAAAGGCAAACGAGAAAATTGCCGAAATGGCAAAGGCTCAGACAACCGATACTCTCACAAAGCTTACGCTTGAGTGCAGTAAGCACATGAAAAACGGTTACAACAGAGCAGATAACTAAAAATAGCAAAGAAAACGCAGATCGATTGATCTGCGTTTTCTTTTTGTGCATGTTATTTCTTCAAAGACTCTACGACTTCGATTATGTCATTGTTGAGTACAAGGTCTGCGTTTTCATCGAACGGAGTAGTGCTTTTATTGATAAGCACGATGTTGTCGCCGTTAAAATACCTCACAAAGCTTGCCGCAGGATAAACGGCAAGAGATGTTCCGATTATGAGAAGTAAATCAGCTGTGCCAATATCGTTAATTGCACGGTTTACCGTAGCTGAGTCGAGTCCCTCCTCATAGAGAACGACATCTGGTTTTATTGTGCCGCCGCATTTTTCGCAGGTCGGTATGCCCTTTGAGTTATAAACATACTCCATGTCATAAGGCGCATGGCACTTCATGCAGTAGTTTCTGTGTATACTGCCGTGAATCTCGCAAACACAGGAGCTTCCTGCCATCGAGTGAAAACCGTCTATGTTCTGAGTGACAACAGGAACGGATTTTCCTTTTTTCTCAAGCTCGGCAAAATAAAGATGTGCTTCATTCGGCTTTGCCTCGGGATACAGCATTTTATCACGGTAGAAGTCGTAGAAAAGTGCTGTGTCACGCATGAAAAAGCTGTGCGATATAATTTCCTCGGGACGCAAATTCTGCTTGTATTTTTGGCTGTAAATACCGTTTGCGGAGCGAAAATCGGGGATGCCGCTCGGTACGCTGATTCCCGCTCCCGTAAAGACACATATCTTGTTTGCTTTTTCTATCAGGCTTTTTAAGACGCTGATTTTCTCGTCAAAATCATTCATTTTCGTCAGCACTTGCTTCCTTTTTAGGTTCTTCTGTGTAATGTCTGAAATATGTCTTGTTGAGAGATTTAAGCTTACCGAAATCAATATTTCTAAGGTGCTCTCTTGATATTCTGAATGCCCAGTTTCCGTTCGGAACACCAGGCATATTCATCTTGGTGTCACTTCCGAAGCCGCAAAGATCCTGAACAGGTACGATTGCCATATTGGACGGAGCCGCCCAAAGCGCACGTATCATAGCCTGTACCGACTTTGAGTTCCAGCCGCCCTCAGCCCAGTCTTCGCCCGTGAAGCCTGCATAGTCAAGAGCAAGCTTTCTCTGCTCGGGAGAAGCCTCCCAGAGCCATCCGAGGGTTGTATTATTATCGTGAGTGCCTGTATAGGCTACGCTGTTTTTCGGCATATTATGCGGCAGATGCATATTGTCTGAGAAGTCGAAAGCAAACTGCATGACACGCATGCACGGGAAGCCTGTGTCCTCGATAAGCTTGACAACACCGTCGTCAATGATTCCGAGGTCCTCGGCGATAATCTTGTTTGCACCGAATTTCTTAATGACAACATTGAAGAAGTCCATTTTAGGGCCGTCTCGCCATTCACCCTCGATAGCGGTTTCTGCCTCGTAAGGAACAGCCCAATAAGCCGAGAATGCACGGAAGTGGTCGATTCTGATTGCGTCATAAAGCGTGAACGATGCCTCAAGTCTCTTGAGCCACCAATGGTAGCCCTCTTTTTTCATCTCGTCCCAGTTGTAGAGCGGATTTCCCCATTTCTGACCGAGTGCACTGAAATAATCCGGCGGTACTCCGGCTACGCATTTAGGTTGTCCGTCCTCTGCAAGGTCAAATAAGTTTCTGTTGCTCCAAACGTCCGAGCTCTGTCTTGCTACGTACATGGGCAGATCGCCGAGAATTTTTACATTCTTTTTGTTTGCATAGGACTTGATTTCTTCCCATTGCTTGAAGAAAACATACTGAATAAACTCCATGAAAAGGATAGTTTCTGCATGCTCTTCCATAAGAGCCGCTATGGTATCCTTGTCGTGAAGCTTCTGCTTTTCGTCCTCCCAGTCGAACCATTCCTTGCCGAGATTAGCTTCCTTTAAAATCATATAAAGAGCGTAGTCGGGAAGCCAGAAAGAATTTTCCTCGGCGAATTTTCTGACCTTTTCCTTGTAAGCGTCATCGGTTCTGGTGAATGCACGGTAGAGAACAGGTATTCTCTTGATATTCAGAAATTCAAACGCTGCCGTATAGGGGTTTGCATATTTCTGAGATGTGAGCTCGTCTTCTGTCAGAAGTCCTTCGTCCTTCAGAGTTTCGAGGTCAATAAAGTTTGGGTTGCCTGCAAATGCGGAAATGCTTGCATAGGGGGAGTTCCATGCGTCCGTTGGGCCGAACGGCAAAACCTGCCACCAAGTACAGCCTGAATCACTGAGCATATCTATAAATGCCTTTGCATCCTTTCCAAAAGATCCGATACCGTAATCTCCCGGTAAAGATGAAATGTGCATCAAAACGCCGCTTGAGCGTTTGAACATAATAATCACGCCTTTCTAAGCTTGAGTCTCTCAAAATTATTGTAATTATACAATGTTTCTTGCATCACTTCAAGTAATTTTGTGTTATTTTGACAAGCGCAGGTAAATTTTTCCGTTCTTTATAACTTTTAACAGTAAATTTTGTGAAAATCTAACAGGATTTTTCAAGTTAAGATTTGCCAAAGAAAAAGCGTTGTGATATACTTACTCTGAAATGCTGTAAATTCAGGTGAGTCACTGTATCCTTGCCTTGAATTTTGCATTTTTAGATTTTAGAGGAGTAAAGTTATATGTTCAGCTTACCTTTGATATTCATTGTAAACGCAGTGGCTTTTGTCCTTCTGCTTGAGGAACGCTTCAAAACCGTGGCTAC
>CAVKLS010000232.1:0-3221 GCA_963657025.1 bacterium
GAGACAGCACTCAACACAGGCTTTGCAAATACTCAGAACACGCTTGCAAGTGGCTTCTCGAGTATGCAGAAATGTTGTTGTGATACACTCAGAGCGATTGACGGAGTAAATTATAACGGTGCTTTGAACACGGCTTCTATCAACGCAAATACAACAGCACAGGTTCAGAAAGTTCTTGACGCAATAGCAGGAAACAGAATGGCAGATATGCAGAATCAGATTAATCAGCTTCAGCTTGCTAATGCTGTATCAGGCGTAGTTCGTTATCCGAGTGCTTCAACCTACTATGCAGGGAATAACCCGTTCTGCGGAACAGGAGCTTGCAACTCAATTTAAAGCCAATTAAGGCAAGGAGAAAAAGAGATGAGTAAATCAGTTCTTTATTCGGCAAACACAGCTTCACAGACAACAACAGCGGCTGGCACGGTCATAAACTTCGGAACGGTTGTCAGGAGATATGGCTGTAATGCAGAGCTTAGCGGCGGCAATGCCGTTGTCAAAGGCTCAGGCTATTATGGTGTTGATATAAGTATCACATTCACGGCAAGCGGAGCGGGCACGGCGGTCATTCAGCTTCTGAAAGACGGTACGGCGGTCACGGGAGCAACCGCAAGCATAACCACGGCAGAGAGCACCACCTACACGGTTTATATTCCGTCCGTGGTAAGAAATGTTTGCTGTTGTGAAAGTGCTATATCTGTTGTCATAAGCGGTGTTGCAGGAGCGGTTACTAATGCCGCTATTGTAGTGCAGAAACTATGAGGAGAATAAAAGAATATGCCGAGCATATAACGGATGAGCTTTGCGGAGCGAAAGAGTATGCCGAGAAGTATCTTTATGAAAAGGCAAAAAGCAATTCGCAGTGGGCAAGCCGTTACAAAGAAATGGCAGGGGATGAACTAAAACACGCAGAGTATATTCACACCTTTGCAGTTCAGGAAATAGAGATGCTTGAAAAGAGTTTTGAACCGCCTGAAAGTATGCTTGAGGCATGGAATAAATCTCATAGAGAATATGTGGAGCAAGCGGCGTGGATAAGGCAAATGCTTAGCTTGTAAAGCAGTGAAAAAAACAGCCCAGAGAGTAAAATCCCTGAGCTGTTTTCGTGTTCAGTTTCGTGTACACTTTTTATGTCAAAAGTGTACACGCACCGCCAATTTTGAAATAAGTTGAGTCTTAAGAAAGTTAAAAATGGCTTTGTTGTGCCAATTTTGCAAAATTAATTTCATATATAAAAAATAAGGCAAAAAGTTCGACTCCCGCCATCTCCACCACTTAAACCGCAGTAATATGCGGTTTTTTCTTTTGTGTGTTCGGTTTCGTGTTCACTTTTTTGAAAAAGCTTGCTCAAAACTGGTGTTGATGAAGTCGTTGAACTCCTTTTCTTGCTGTTCCATAGTGTGAGTGTAAATCTTCTGTAAGGTGGCTGGATTGTTCCAACCACCTCTTTTCATTATGTACGCAGTCGGAACATTCAGAGAGTGCAAAAAGCTTGCAGAGAAGTGCCTGAGAGAATGGAAACGGTAGGTGCATCCGAATGCAGATAAACAAGCACCTCGAAAAGCTTTAGTAATCATATTCGGATTTAAGTTTACAATCTTATCTGTACCTTTTTGCGGTACAAGCTTATCTATAACTTCTTTCGGCAAGGTTACAAAGCGTGTGCTTTCTGTTGTCTTAGTCGTTTTAAGTATCCAATTGCCGTGTTCGTCATTGACGAGTGCTTTATTGACCTTGACGCCGTTCTCGGTAACATCTGCGGCGGTAAGTGCTGACACTTCAGACCGCCTTAAGCCGCCTATAGCACCGAGCAAAATTGCTTTTTCTATTTCCGTGCCTTCAACTTGTTTCAAAAGTATATTAATTTGGTCTTGAGTAGGGATATGAATCTCTGCTTTTTCTTTTTGTGGCAGACGAGTGTTAAGATGAAGCGAGGGACAATAGGTTTTCAAAACGGCAACCAATAAACCGTAGATATTTCTAATTGTTTTAGGCGAGCAGGTCAAACTTTCCTCGTTGACAACCTTTTGAATCTTCTCTTGAGTAAGAACAGACAATTTACAAGGCATAAGAGTTCGAAGGTGTGTTCTTGACATTTGCTTATAACTGCGAATTGTCGAGGGAGAAAGAATATTTTCTTTCGAGGTGATATATCGGTTATATGCTTCAGACAGAAGCATATCGGTGTGATTATTGATTTGTTTATGCTCTACCAAGTATTGCGAAGCTAAAAATTCCGCTTCCTTTTTGGTGGGAGCGGTGAACGATTTTCGTATTTGTTTTCCGTCAGCGTCTTTCCCAACATAAGCGTTTACTCTCCAATTTCCTGACGGTAATTTCTTTGCTTTCATCAATAACCACTCTTTCCGTTTTTAACTGCTTCAATGGCTTTGTTTCTTGCTTTAACCACGCAATCAATGTTAGGTAGTGCGCACTCAGGCAACGCAATGTTTCCATACAATTGCGACAATTCATATTGCTGTAAGATTGCACCGCTTAGATTAATTCTTGAAGACAACGGCAAATGACAATATGCGGACCAAAGATTAATGACGGCGTGTGGGGAACTTCCGTAGTCTCCTGAACTTATAAACAATAACATCTCCATTCCCTCGTGGGTGCAATGCTTAAAACGATTGGTCAAGTTTTGCGCCGTGTGATAACATCCGCCCGAGGTGTGTTCACTGTCAGGATACATATAAGCCAAAAAAGACGGCAAAGGAGATTCCCCTAAAATAGAAAACCATTCAATAACTTGAGGGACAGTCGGTGCGGTTTTGCTTTTCTCCCAATTTGCTACGGTTTGTCGGGTCACTGTCATTAAATCTGCCATCAGTTGTTGTGATAAATCGTGTCTCAGTCTTGCTTCTTTCATCAGAGTAGCGCATTTTTCGTTGCAGGATAAACCCTTGTGCATTATTTTACACACCTTTCTTTAATTCGTGTTAAATAAATTTAACCACGCGTTGTTTTTATTCTGATATAATGTAGACAATATAATTAGGGGAGCGTGTGGTATGGAAATTAATCAAGATGATTTAGAATTTTTGCGATTCATCAAAGAAGCAGGACTAGAGGAAGAACTTATTGAATATTCCAAAGAGCAAGAAATGCTTGCTTCTGCTCTGGAGTCAACTTCTTAATCACTTCTAACAACTGCAAATCTTCTTGCGACAAGCTCTCCGTATTAATCGGGGAGTTTTCTGCTAATTCGTCAACGG
>CAVKLS010000233.1:0-3203 GCA_963657025.1 bacterium
GTAATGGTGTAGGACTTGAACCAACCGTCTTTGATTTCACAAACCTTTGTCGGTGAGCTCAGTGAGATTTCGTCAAGCTTGTCTGTTCCGAAAACTACCATTCCTCGTTTTACTCCAAGGCTTATAAGAACCTGAGCAAGCGGCTCTACGAGGTACTCGTCATATACACCCAAAAGCTGCATGGTTGGTTTTCCGGGGTTGGTGAGAGGCCCTAATATGTTAAAAACCGTTCTGAATCCGAGCTCTTTACGAATAGCTCCGACATATTTCATCGAGGAATGATATTTCTGAGCGAAGAAAAAGCACATGCCGACTTTATTCAAAAGCTCTATGCACTTTTCAGGGCTTTGGTTTATGTTTACTCCGAGAGCCTCAAGGCAGTCGGCAGTTCCGCATTTTGAAGAAGCGGCTCGGTTGCCGTGCTTAGCGACCTTCATTCCTCCTGCGGCGGCAACGAGTGCCGATGTGGTTGAAATATTGAAGCTGTGAGCGTTATCTCCGCCCGTGCCTACTATTTCAAAAATATCCATGCCTGTTTCGACAGGAGTTGCGTGAGCTCTCATAGCGGCGGCACAGCCTGCAATTTCATCGGTAGTTTCGGCTTTTGCACTCTTTGTGGAAAGAGCCGAGAGGAAAGCGGCGTTCTGTGTAGGCGTTGTCTCTCCGTTCATTATCTCGTTCATAACAGCGTAAGCCTCATCATAGCTTAAATCACCTTTGTTTACTATTTTAACGATTGCTTCTTTAATCATAATTAGAACTCCTCAATAAAATTTTTAAGCATTTGTTTTCCGTTTGGCGTCATAATTGATTCGGGATGAAATTGAACTCCAAATATAGGATATTCCTTGTGTTCCACTGCCATAATTTCTCCCTCTGTGGTCAGAGCCGTTACCTTTAAATCATCGGGGATTGTGTCGGGGTCGGCGGCAAGGGAATGATATCTTGCAACTAAAGACAACTTGGGGCAATCCTTAAAGAGTACGCTGTCGGTATCGAGCATTACCTCCGATTGTTTGCCGTGCATAAGCATTTTGGCGTAAGTGACTGTTGCTCCGTAAGCCGCACATATTGCCTGATGACCGAGGCAAACGCCCAAAGTCGGTATTTCATGGCTTAGAGTTTTTGCTACTTCTATCGTGACTCCTGCATCTTCAGGTCTTCCCGGACCGGGTGATAAAATAATTCTCGAGGGATTCAGTTTTTTTATTTCATCGACGGTCATTTCGTCGTTTCTGATAACCTTGATATCAGGCTCCAATTCTCCGATAAGCTGATACAGGTTATACGAAAAGCTGTCGTAATTATCTATAAGTAAAATCATATATCTTCCTCCTGAGCAAGCTCCAACGCTTTGAGCGACGACATCGCTTTATTTATGCACTCCTGATATTCCTTTTCGGGGTCGGAGTCTGCCACGATTCCCGCTCCGCTTCTTACGAAAACCTTGCCGTTTTTCTTGTAGGCTATTCGTATTGCAATGCAAGTGTCCATATTTCCCGTGAAATCAATATAGCCGATTGCTCCACCGTAAATTCCACGCTTATTGTTTTCAAGATCTCCGATAAGCTGACAAGCTCGTATTTTCGGAGCACCTGAAAGAGTACCTGCGGGGAGAACTGCTTCAATGGCATCGAGAGCGTCTTTATTCTCGCTTATCTCGCCATGCACGGTGGAACCGATATGCATAACGTGAGAGAATCTCTCAATCGAATGAAGCTTCTCAACCTGAACCGTACCGAATTTGCTGATTTTGCCTAAATCGTTTCTTCCTAAATCAACAAGCATATTGTGTTCGGCAAGCTCCTTCTCGTCCTGAAGAAGTCCGATTTCAAGTTCCTTGTCCTCTTCTGCTGTTTTTCCTCTCGGGCGTGTGCCTGCAAGGGGGAAGGTGTGGAGGATTCCGTTCTCAAGCTTAACGAGGGTTTCGGGTGATGCTCCTGCAACCTCAACATCCGTTCCCGAAAAATAGAACATATACGGTGAAGGATTAATCGTTCTCAATACTCGGTAGGTGTTGAAAAGACTGCCTTCAAACGGTGCCGAAAGTCTGTTGGAAAGAACAATCTGGAATATATCACCTTCTCTGATGTGTCTTTTGGCATCCTCTACCATTTCGCAGAACTGAACCTTGTTGAAAAGCGGTGTGACTTCTCCAAGCAGCTTTCCCGACGGTTCGTTTTTCTTTGCTCCGTTCTTAAGTAAATCGGCAAGCTGCTTAAGCTCTAAAACTGCTTTGTTGTAGTTCACCTCAACATCATCAAGAGCCATATTAACTATCAGAATGATTTTCTGCTTTAGGTTGTCAAATGCGATGACTTTATCAAACAGCATCAGGTCAACGTCCTTGAAGCTTTCTGTGTCCTCAACATCACGCTTGACGGTCGGTTCACTGTAGGCTAAATAATCATAGGAGAAATATCCGACCAAGCCGCCTGTGAACGAGGGGAGATTATCAAGCTTTGGGCTTTTATATTCCGCGAGAATCTGACGAAGATAATCAGACGGATTCTTAGTTTCCATCTTAAGACTACCGACGCTCAGCTTGCCGTCGGTACAGGTGATTAACAGCTTGGGATCGTATCCGAGGAATGTGTAACGTCCCCAGGTTTCGTTTGCCTGTGCCGATTCAAGCATATAGCAGTGAGTTGAGACATTCTTGAGTATTCTCATGGTTTCAATCGGTGTTGTGAAATCGGATAACAGCTCCGTGCTCAGCGGCAGAACTCTGTAATCATCTGTGCTTGCAATTTCTTTAACCTTATCAAGGCTGGGTAATACTAACATACGCTTCCTCCAAACAAAAAAACCTTCGGCATATCTGCCAAAGGTCATAAAGCAAAAAATCCTTGACAGAAACATCTGTCAAGGACGAATAATCTTATCCGCGGTGCCACCTTGAATTCACGATAATCGTGCGCTTAGTAGGATACCAACATATCCCCGACAAGTAACGTCTGTCATCACGTTGCAGAATACTTTGCGAAAGAACGCATTTGACTGCACCCTCAGCGGTCCATTTGACAACTTGTTTCTTGCCTGACTCTCAGCACCTCAGACTCTCTGTGAAGGCATAACTGCCGTTATCTCCGCTTCAACGGTTTCTTGAATTGTTTAGATTGTAGCACTCCGGTATTAAGTTGTCAAGATGTTTTTGCAATTTTATGCTTCGCGAAAGTCAAATTGAGTTAAATTTAACTTAA
>CAVKLS010000234.1:0-813 GCA_963657025.1 bacterium
CAACATACACACGGCAAAGCAAAAGTCTTTCACTGCCTGAAAAGCTGTGCCTTTTGCCGGAATTCACAAGGATAATGTCGTTCTTGTGTAGTGTATATTTTTCATCGGCGAGCTTAAGGTCAAAGCTTCCCTCAAGAACATAGAGCAGCTCTATTTCCTGATGTGAATGTTCCCTTTCTTTCTTACTGCCAATTATGTTAATTCTTACCTCATCCATAAAACAATCCTTTCATAGCAAGTAGTTTTTCTGCATTGTTTTCTACTTCTAATTATATTTGAATACGGAAAGAATTTCATCACCCAAACAGAATTTACATAAAATATGCGAGCCAGAGCAAATAAATGAGAATAATTTATCAGCTTTGGCTCAATCAGTAAATTTAATGCTCAGTATTTATTCTAAACTTCCAAGAATATTCTTTTCCATCTTCAGATGGCGTTCGATCTGTTCGACAGCGTCGTTAAGATAGAATGAATGTCCCTCGTACTCGGTCATGATTGTTCCCTCAAAGCCCGACTCGACAATGAGTTTGAGAAGAGTCTCATATGGAATCGTTGTTTCCACGCAGTCCTCACCGATATGGTAGAACTTACCGTGGAAATATTTAGCATGCTTGAGTATAGACTTGAAGCCCTCGATATCGGCAGGGGCAAATGACATATAGCCAAACCACTCGCTTACAGCCATCTTCTCAGCTTCGCCGCCACCCATTTCCTCCATCTTCTTGTTCATTTCCTCTTCTGTGTAGCCACTGTGACGGTTATCGATGATGAACTGAAGATTTTCCATCTTTGCGCCAAGGCCTAAGAATC
>CAVKLS010000234.1:823-3168 GCA_963657025.1 bacterium
TGGAGAATATTCGGCTTTTCGATGTAGCAACCGAAATCAGGAACGAAACCTACCCACGGAGAATTAAGCTCGTCGAATATTTTCGACAATTCCTGAATTTGCGGGTTGCTCGGTCTTTCGGGAGCGTGAATCTCATAGCAAACCTTTACACCGTAGAACTCAGCCATCTGAGCAACACGGGGATAAAGTCCGACTGGAATACCGAAACCACGGATATACTTGCAGCCAAGCTTGTGAGCAGTCTGCAGGTCAAAAACGACCTCGTTCATCATCTCGTCTTCGGTAAGATCCCTGTCGTCTCTCTTGGCAAAATCAACATATCCGCCGTAGCTGAAAGGTTCTACATCATATTTCTTTGCAAGTGAGATAACCTCGTTTATCTCAGCGTCAGTCGGATTCGGATAGCTTGAAAACATCTGTGCACCGACAAGCTCAAACTTCTTGACACCGAGTGCATTCAGTTCCTTGAACATCTCCTCAAAGCCGTATCCGTCTTCCTTTACAAATCTTTCGGTAAAGCCGTACAAGGAGACACCTAAATCTATTTTACTCATTACAGCTCTCTCCCTTCTCCGACCACCATTGTTTTCTTACAAGATCCGTCAATCATTCCGTAAATTCCCGGCGCAAATTCCATGTACGGGCTCTTATACTCAATTCTGACAGCAACATCATGTTCGCCCGGAGTTAAACCGTAATTGTACACACGAACGTGCATGGGAGTTTTGATACCCCAGTACTCGCTGTAAAGCTCTTTCATCTGCGGTACTGTGAATTCCTTTCCGTTAATCTCAGCCAGAACGAGGTAATCGGGAATCTTCTCACCGTCAACTGTAAGCTCGATTTTCTTCACCGCAGAAAGCGGAAGACCTCTGTAATAATTAATTCTCAAATCGACATTGAAGCCTACCTGCTTTCCGTTAAGAAGGATGTTATAAAATCCGTCTTCACGCAAAACTCTGTCTTCAAAGCCTAATTTCATAAATTGTGTGGGCATTTTATACCTCCAAATCAGTCGTCATATGTGAAATAGACCGTCTCGCCTGTCTCTGCTGACTTATAAATAGCCTCGAGAATTCTTGTGACAACAAGTGCCTGCTCAGGCTTGACATACGGCTCTGTATCGTTCTTTACAGCGTCTAACCAGTGGCGAGCCTCCATGATTTTAGGATCGGACATATCAACTCCGCCGAAGCCGTAAACACCTGCTGTCTCTGCCGGCTGAATATCGACAAGCTGACCGTGAGAAACTGTGTTTGTGATGAGGTAACCTCTGTTGTCCCAGTTGTCGCCGAACATCTCAGAGCCGCCTTCTGTACCGCAAAGAGTTACCATTGCGTCCTTGCAATTGAGCATATTGATTGCCCATGCAGCCTCAATATAAATTGTTGCGCCGTTCTCCATTTTTACAAGACCGAATGCAGAATCCTCTGTCTCGAAAGTTTCAGGATCCCACGGGCCGAACTTGTTTCCTTCGGGGTGATCCTTAAGCTTCTGGAAGGTCTGACCCATAACCGCAACAGGTCTGTAGTTGTCCATAATCCAAAGTGTCATATCAAGCGGATGTGTTCCGATGTCGATGAGCGGACCGCCACCCTGCTTTGACTTGTCAGGGAATACACCCCAGGTAGGAACGCCTCTTCTTCTGACGCCGTGAGCCTTAGCAAAGTAAATCTCTCCAAGCTCACCGTTTCTTACCATTTGATACATCTGCTGTGTGTCCTTACGGAAACGGTTCTGATAGCCGATAGTAAGCTTCTTGCCTGTGCGCTTTGCTGTCTCGAGCATTTTCTTGCCCTCTTCGTACGTGATAGCCATAGGCTTCTCGCAAAGAACATGCTTGCCCGCCTCGAGAGCGTCACAAGTGATTGGACAATGGTTTACATTCGGTGTGAGAACATGAACGATGTCGATGCTCTCATCAGCCAGAAGCTCATGATAATCCTCGCACACCTTTGCATCAGGAGTTCCGTATTCTTTTGCAGCCTTTTCGGCACGCTCTCTGATGATATCGCAAAAATAGACAAGTTCACAATCCTCCGGGAACGAAGATAACGCGGGAAGATGCTTAACATTAGCAATTCCGCCGCAACCGATAATACCAATTCTTAACTTAGACATTAATAAATCCACCTTTCGTGTTTGTTTTTAGTGTAATAAGTATAACATCGCTCTTTGTTTCAAGCTTTTTTCTGTGTGATTTTATATCATATCGGATTTTCAAATTCAGTCTAAATTAAGCAAAAAGAGACAATCGCGCTTGTCAAAATTTGCGTGATTGTCTCTTCGCTAAAGTTTTTCTATATTCTGTCGTTAATTTGCGCTGTCTGCGGCAATAACAGTCT
>CAVKLS010000235.1:0-3160 GCA_963657025.1 bacterium
AGGCCGTCAATAGCTGTTGCGTCCTTACCGTGGCGATCCATGATAGAAGTGAAATCGTATTTCATAATTATTTCTCCGTTTCTCGGCATTAGCCGTTAGATTAGATAGATAAATTGATTCGGGTTTTTGATAAAAGCCGCTTTAGTGGCAGCTTGTTAATCAGAGCTTACTCTGAGAGTAACGCTCCCAGAGTAAACCAAGAAAGAAATGAGGACCAAACAAATTATTCCTCGTCGTTAGCTGTATCAGCGATTGCCTGAGCGACAATCTCTTCCTTCTTTGCCTTTAGGTCATCTGCCTTAACAGCGCCTTGCTTTAATCTGATAACGCTCAGCAAGCACATAACAGCAACAATGATGACTGTTACGATTGCGTCTTTCGTTGTGAGATCCTTGAAGAGGTTGTAAGCAACAACGCCTGCGCAGAAAGCACCGAGGACACAGCATACATCATAGAACCAAATCGGCATCTTAATGGAGCGCTTAGCCCACTGCTCAGGATACTTCTTGGGAAGTACGAGACAGCCGAGGTTCATATAGATGTTGATGAGCATTGTGGGAATCATAACCTGAGAAACGATAGCGTCAAGGCTAACTCCAGTTACGATTGGGAAGATGCTTATGATATAGAAAAGAATGTAAATTGCATAAGGATAGCCGTTTTTATCGGTCTTCTTGAATACGCTCGGAAGCCAACCATCGTTAGCAACCTGAAGCAGAGGATAACGGAACATGCCCAAGCCGCCAAGGAGCGAGCTTGCGATAGCGCCGATACCGCCGCCGACAACGAAGAAGAGATAAAGTGCTTTCGGGAAAATAGCCTCAGCTGTGACACTGATGTTCTGTCCTGCTACGTCTGCATAGGGGAGAACACCGCCTGCAACGATACTCATTGCGCCGTAGATCACAGCGAGTAAAACTGTGATTACGATGATACCGACAGGAATTGTCTTCTTAGGCTTCTTGGTAACGGCTGCCATTGAAACAGGAGCCATTGTTGTTCCCTGGCAAGCCCAGCCCATAACTGCGAGAGCAGAAACAAAGCCGGTGAAGCCGCCGTGGAAGTAACCGCCGTCGTTGCTTGTGAAGGTGTTTGCAAAGTCAACCTTCGGAAGTCCGAAACCGACGAAAAGTGCAAGAGCAATAACAAGAACGATGGTTACTATGTTTTCGAGAATTGTGACAAATCTTGAACCTTTAATAGTAGAAAGGAAGAACAAAGTCATTGCTATGAAAGCGACTAAGCTCTGATAATTTTCGAGTGCGGGGATTGCGATTGCAAGGTATTGTGCAATTGCTACAGCGTAGCTGGACATTGCAAGACCGTTGACAAGTGTCATCATTGCGCTGACACCGCTCATGAAAGGGTTAAACAGCATAACCTTCATGCTGTAGTCTCCGCCCTTCATAACGAACATACTTGGCATTGCGAGGTTGTACCAATAAGCAAGGAGCATAAAGAAACAACCGATTGCGACAACAAGTGAAATTGAACGTCCTGTGTAGGCAATACCGTAGCCTAAAAGGACAAATATACCTGTTCCTATGGCACCGCCGAGTCCGAGACCGACGATATTCCATAAGCCTAATTTTTTACCGTTTTCTTCCATAATAATTATTACCTCATCAATTAGTTTACAACTTTAAACCGATTTATAAAATGTTGTAAACGACTCCGACCAAAAGAGTGCCGATTACTTTACGGCGACAGCCTCGATTTCTACCTTTGCACCCTTAGGAAGTGCGACAACCTGGAATGCGCTTCTTGCCGGGCAAACACCTGTGAAATAAGTGGAATAAACCTCGTTCATAGCCCCAAAATCTGCGATATCTTCGAGCAAAACAGTGGTTTTTACTACATCATCGAGTGTGAGTCCTGCTTCTGCAAGGATTGCCTTGACGTTCTCGAGAGACTGCTTTGTCTGGCTTTGAATGTCATCACCGGCGAATGCGCCTGTTTTTGGGTCAATCGGAAGCTGACCCGATACGTAGATTGCTCCGTTTCCCTCGATACCCTGTGAATAAGGTCCGATAGCAGCAGGAGCGTTGCTTGTGGAAATTTGTTGCTTGGACATTTTGTTTCCTCCCTAAAAACATTTAATAAAATTTATAAACCTGTGATAAATAAATTATCACTATTTGGTATAAGTATAGCACAAAGTTTCAGTTTGTAAATAGCTTTGTTTTATCATCTTGATATAAAATATATCAGAAGTTATTTGTGTAACCTGATACTTGAAATATATTTGACAATATAGTACAATTAACAGATAAAGAAATGAAAGAGGGTAACTCCGATGACAGATAAGGAACTGCTCGATATTTATGCAGGACTGGTGCCGTTCTTGTCTACCGTATGCGGTGCGGGAAGCGAGATTGTAATCCACGATGTAACCAATCCTGACCACTCCATTGTGGCTATTGGCAACGGCAACTCAGGAAGAAGCGTAGGCGATCCGATGACGGACCTTGCGCGTGAGCTTCAAAAAGAATGCGTTTACCGTGACTGCGAATCCATGCTCAATTATAAAGGTAAGACGAAATCGGGAGATTTCCTATCCTCAACCTACTTTATTAAGAATGAGGGACGCCTTATCGGCATGCTTTGCATCAATAAAGAGCTTACGGCAATCAAGGAGCTCAATCATGTGCTTGAGGGCTTGCTTGAGAGATTTAATCTTTCCGCTCCGCTTGAGGGCACACCGTCCGAGGATTTGAACAGCCCGCTTGCCGATGTGATTCATGCGAGAATAGCTGACATTATTTCACAAAGCGGTATTTCGCCGACGCATATGACCATGCAGGAAAAGGTTCGTGTAGTCCATAAGCTTGACGCTGACGGCGTCCTTATGATGAAAGGGGCAGTGGCTGAAATTGCCGACCAGCTTTCGGTTTCTGTACCCACGGTTTACAGATATCTCAATAAACCGGAAGAGTAATATTTATTAATTGCAAAAAAACAAGACGCTCCGGTAGAACCGAAGCGTCTTTGCTTTCAACACGGCTAATTATAGTGCTGCAATTTAAAAATGTAAATAGGCAATTTCAACAAAAGATAAAAATTTTATCATAGTGATTTTTAGTTTATCAATTTATAGTATTAAAACTTTAAATTGTGGCAGAACACTACAGGTAGTAAATTTCAGCTTATTGAAGTGGAG
>CAVKLS010000236.1:0-3160 GCA_963657025.1 bacterium
GAGGTTCTCAAGGCTACAATCGACGGTGAGTCGGCAGAAACCTGGATAAGAAACAAGGCAATGAATTATCTTCAGTCTTACCTTTGGGTAAGCGATAAAATCAAGGAGTACAATCTTGATTTGACCGAGGACGAGAAGTCCTCAGCCGAGCAGACCACAAGCTACCTCATCAGCTACTACATGACGGGCTTCGATGACCTTGGAATCAGCCAGGACAGCTTCAACAAGGCTTATTCCGAGTACAACATCATGTTCAAGAAGCTCTTTGATTACTACTACAACGAGGGCGGAGAATTCGCTATCGACAAGGACGAATTAAAGGAGTCCTTTGTTGACGGTAAGTACAGCTTCGAGTATATGTACGGCTCTCTCACAACAACTGACGATGACGGCAACTCGACGGATATTTCCGACGAAGACAAGGAAACACTCTATTCCGATTTTGAGAGCTTCAAGAAAAAGGTTGAAACGGGATACCAGACTCTTGATTATTGCTCTCAGGAGTATCAGATAGAGATAAATTCCGATTCTGCACCGTACGTCTCGGTAGACTCCACCGATTTTGTCGGCGAAAGCTATCCCAATGAGCTTGTAGCCGCAGTTAAGGAAATAGACAACAACACCCTCAAGCTTTTCGAGGCTGACGGCATGCTTGTTCTTCTCCAGAAGAATGACATCAACACTGCATTTGACACGGCTTACGCAAGCTCCTCAGACAGACTGAGCATGATGCTCGACCTCAAGAGCGACGAGTTTAACAGCTACATCCTCGAGCAGGCGGCTGCAGAGAAATCTGACATCGAGATTAACGAAGCAGCAATCAAGAGCTGCAAGCTGAAGTCACTTGTAACCGATTCCAACAAGAACGGCTCTTCCTCCGCTTCCTCAGAAACAAGCGAAACAAGCGAGACAAGCGAGGAATCAAGCACGGCAGAATAAAGCAATTGCGTAGTATTTAAGGCGGTCGTTTGACCGCCTTTTTTCTGTCCTTCTCAGTTAAACTACAAAAGAGCAGTCCTCAGACCGCCCTTTCAGAATGCTTTGTCATTAACTTTTAATTCACGCTCATTTTTGGCAAAATCCAGTACTTGGGACCGCTGTAGCTGATTCTCGAATCCATATAATCCTCAGTACATTTTGAAAAGCCCATATCGTTCAGGATTTCAAAAGCATTGCCCGAAACCGAAAATCCCGTTATCGGAATGTATCCCTCGCCGTTGAAGTAAAGCGCAAGCCTTACCTCGCCGCCGATATAGCCTACCTCCCAGTCGATTTGCGGAGAACTGAAGGAATAAACCAAAATGTGCTTTTCCTGCTTGTAAGCGTCATCGCCCTTCGCACTCACCACAACACGGTTAAATTCGCCCGTTGCTTCCTCTCCCATATAGTGAGCAAAACGGTTAGAGCCCCAAAGAGCGGTAACTTTTCCGTTCTTTATGATTTCCTTTTCGTGAAGAACATTTCCGTGATAATCGATAGGGCCTAAGCCGTATGCGTCCTCTCCGTCACCCGTCAAAGTGATATTAAGATTTTCGCAAGCTATCTTATCGCCGACTTCAAAGTGATTAATCTTCTGATAATGAGAAGCGTATGACATATCATTCGCAATTGTCATGGCGAACTCTCCTGCAACATCCGAACGGATGACAACAGGAACGCCTGACGGAATATCGACATCGCTTGCCTTGACCGCCTTTGCACGAAGCTCGGCAAAGCCAAGAAGATTCTTAATATCATTCGTGATTTTTCCACCGTCAATCTCACGAAGACAGGTGTAATTATACACCTCAACCGCCTCGTGCTCACCCACCGCACTTGGGATAGTCTCGAATTCGGCACGCAATTTGTCGTAGCTGTGGCTCACGCCCTTGCTGTTGAGAAAGCCGTGATGAGCGGTCGAAACGAAAATCTCCGTTGCATTCAGTCCGCTTCCGTCCTTGTTGTCGGCGTCAAAAATCGCATCGGCAACAGCGAGTGCCGCCGCATTCAGGTCGACTGCGGTTTGCGATGATTTTTCCGTGCTTTCGGTATTTTCAGTCAGCGGATACCACTTGTTTTTGGCAGCCGACGCACGCTTAACCGTGTCCTTTATCTTTTCTCTTACGGAATCGTCGTCATCAAAGACATTCACGACAAACGAAGAAGAGCCTCTTTCTTCACCCTCATCGACATAAAGCATGACATTAACGCTCTCACGCTTCACGGCACGGTTTGTCTCAAGTGCCTTTCCGACATAATAAAGCTGTCTCTCGTCGCTTTGCGACCATGAAATCTCGTAATCGGAAACGCTTTCGTTTTCTTTAATTATCTCAATAAGCTTAGAAGTATCTGTCATCCCAGTTTTGCCCTCGCTTTCAGATAAGGGCCGCCGTCTGCGACATAGACCCATTCCTTGTAACCCTTACCGCACATTCCTATGCCGTCCATCTCAAACTCCTCGGAAACCATGGAAACCGAGCCGAGAAGGTCGAGAACAGAGCCTGATATAACCACAGGCGAAACAACGGCTCCCGTAAGTTCCCCGTCCTTTATTTCAAGTCCGTACTCTGCCGTGCACTGAATCTGCCAGTTTTTGGGATCCTCCATACCGTTGCTGCAGTCATAAAGGATATAACCGTGACTGATTGACTTCACCATATCCTCAAGCTTATCGCCGCCCGCACAGAAATATGTGTTGGTCATTCTCGAATAGCTCTTGTGAGAGAAATTCTGTCGTCTGCCGTTGCCCGTCGGCTCCTTGCCAAGCTGCAAAGCACTCAAAACATCGGAAATTCCCGTCACCAATATGCCGTCACGGATAATCTCGGTGTTATGAGCAAGAACTCCGTCATCATCGAAGAAATATGAGCCTGCCGAAAGAAGTCCCGTCGCACCGTCCCTCATATTCACATGCTCGCTTGCGACATATTTACCGACATAGTCTGCCGCCTTTGCCCTGTTCTTGACGAACATATCCATTTCCACGCCGTGACCGAATGCCTCGTGTGCGATAAGCCCCGAGATATACGGATGAGTGATGATATCGTATGTTCCCGGCACTATCGGCTTTGCCTTCAGAAGCATGAGAGACTTGTCGCAGATTCTCTGCCACTTTTTCTCAAGTCCGACAAGCGAAGAAAGTGTGTCCGAGCCGTTGGAGCTGTCCGAGCCGCTCTTGATG
>CAVKLS010000237.1:0-3144 GCA_963657025.1 bacterium
GAGAAGAACGCTGGGCATACTGGTCACGCTGGGCGTGGATTAACCGATACGAGCCAATCCCCAAGGATACGCACAAAAAGCTTCTGAAGCTTTTGGAAGAAAAGGACTATTTTGTGTTGACCACAAATATCGATCACACCTTTCAGCGTTCAGGCTTTCCGAAAGAGCGTCTGTGCTACACTCAGGGCGATTTCGGACTATTTCAATGCTCTGCTCCTTGCCATACAGACACCTACGATAATCATGACATTTTGCAAAAAATGAGAGAACAGGAAAAGAATATGCGTGTCCCTTCCGAGCTGATTCCGCATTGCCCTAAGTGCGGTGCGGAAATGGATTTTAATCTCTTTTGGGACGATACCTTCGTTAGGGACGAGGGCTGGCATATCGCTTACAATCGTTACACTCAGTATCTGCAAAAGCATCAACAGGAAAAAGTACTTTTTCTCGAGCTTGGTGTAGGCTTCAATTCACCCGGTGTTATTAAAATTCCGTTCTGGAACATGACTGCAAAAAATCCAAACGCTGTTTTTGCAAGCGTAAATCTGACATTGCCTTGCTATCTCGGTTATCTGAAAGACCGTTCTGTTGTCTTGCAGGCGGATATCGACAGGGTAATTAACGATTTACTTTAACGTAAGGAGTTTTTATCTATGTATCAAAGAAAGCTGGACAAGGATATACGTTGTCCGTTAGAATATGGTATGGAGATTTTCGGCGGAAAATGGAATTCGAGAATAATCTGCGTATTGGCTGCTAAGGAAGTGCTTCGATACAGCGAACTTCGCCGTGAGATGGCGAACATTACAGATGCGGTACTGGCTTCATCTCTGAAAGAGCTGATTGCCAACGAAATTATCGTACGCAAATCCTATGATGAGATTCCGCCGAGAGTAGAATACTCCCTGTCAGATAAAGGAAAATCCGTCGTTCCGATTTTGCAAAGCATCTGCAAATGGTCGGGAATTTTCTACAAAGAGGACAGCGAACATATCATGGCGCACTGCCAAAAATGTGACCACCGATAAATTATTTTTAATCTGTGCTACTTGGAAGGGTGTGATTTAAATGAACCAAAACGAAAGACGACAATTTCTGCTGAAATCTCTCCTTACGGAAAACAGAAACTACAGCAATATAAAAATTCCATCTGATATGGCAGAACAAAAATATCTGCTTCGGGGACTGATGAACATCAGAATGCCTCAGTCAATCAGTCAGGATATTCTGAATGTTCAGGATGAATATCTTCAGGAAAGAGCACAAGAAAAGGGTATTATTGACATTGATGACCTTTCACCGATATGTGACGGAATTTATCTGTGGAAAGGCGATATCACAAGACTGCGCTGTGGGGCTATCGTAAATGCCGCCAACAGCGGAATGTGCGGATGCTTTGTTCCAAATCACGCCTGTATTGACAATGCTATCCATACCTTTGCCGGAATTCAGCTCCGTCTTGCCTGTGCCGATATAATGGAGAAACAAGGGCACGAAGAGCCGACAGGAGAAGCCAAAATCACTCCCGCCTTCAATCTGCCCTGCGATTATGTTCTGCATACTGTGGGGCCTATCGTCTCGGGTTCGGTCACGGACGAAGACAGAGAACTTTTGCAAAGCTGCTATAACTCGTGCCTCAGACTTGCCGAAGAAAATCATATCGACAGCATTGCCTTTTGCTGCATATCAACAGGTGTATTTCACTTTCCGAACGAAGAAGCCGCAAGAATTGCTACCGACACCGTTATTAAGTACCGCAAGGAAACAGGCAGCCGCATGCGTGTGATTTTCAATGTTTTCAAGGATACAGACGAAGAAATCTACCGAAAACTTCTCTCAGAAACAAAATCCTAATCTGACACAGAAATAAAACGAGCTCCCCGCCGCCGAAATTATCCGGTGACGGGGAGCTTTCATTGCTTAAAGCGTGAAGACTCGGTTTTCTTTTATTTTCTTTTTTCCAAGCTGCATTTTCGGATAGCCTAAGATGCAGAATCCTATCCCGTAATAAGCATTTTCGTCTAATCCGACCTGACGCAAAATATAGGATAATACTTATTAGTTTCTGATCAATGAAACAGGTGACACTCCATCAAAATCAATAGCATTTTTTAATCATAACCGCATAGTCTGTATAAAAAGGAATTCCGGCTCCTTCTTTGAACCGATTTTCTTCATAATCCTTCGCTTCCGTAATCTGTCCGACAGTAAAAGAATATTCCTCTGTACCGTTTGAAACCATTGCTTTTGAAACTCCGCTATCATGTCCGAATACATCCGATATTTCGAGAAGTTTTGCTTTATCACATCTGCATTTTTCATCTTCTGCCGAAGATCTTCGGGCGTCTGCAGGAATTTCAAGCTTCAAAATTCCTAAAATTTTATAACCGTTTTCAGCAGTAACAACCGTTCCGTACCATCCTATAAATGACCCGTGGCTTGGACAGGACATAGGCACAGTAAAGATGGATGAGTTTTCCGCACTTTCAGCAACCCCTTTTAATCCCCTGTGAATTCTATGTGTATATATGCCCCAATCGTCATCATCATAGCCATGAAGCATTGCAAACTCAAAATTTGCTCCACTGATATCCGCTTCATCAAAAATCGTATCCCTTAAAAGAGCTCCCTTAAAATCAGAATATCTTAAATTTGCTCCTGTAAAATCAGCATAACTAAAATCAGCATTCTGAAACTCACATCCATTAAAGTCAGTTCCTTTTAAATTTGCCGCTCTGAAATTTGATTTATTAAAACATGCTCCTGCGGCATAGTTTCCTGCTTCGGCACCGCTTAAATCAGCCCCACTGAAATTCGCACCTTCAAAGCTTGCCCCGTCAAAGCATGAACCTCTTAAATCAGCATCCTCAAATATAACATCATCTTCAGAATAGACACTCGCCCTGGCAAAATTAGCTCCTCGAAGATCTGCCTTTAAAAAATTCACTGCTGTAAAAATACAATTTTCAAAGTTTGCGCCTCTTAAATCCGAGCCCTGAAAATCTATGTCATCAGCGCCTACACTTCTAAAATCAATCCCCCTTAAATCTTTTCCTTTGAAGTCCATCAGGCTGTCATCATTCATTTGAACCCAAAGCTCATATTTTTCTTGCTTTTCTTGCTCAAACTGCTCCTGTGTATATC
>CAVKLS010000238.1:0-3141 GCA_963657025.1 bacterium
AAGCCGCTCCCTGTTCTTTTGGAATAACGCCTCTTTCAAGTTTATCTTCAAGCTTTCTGTCCACAAGCTCCCTAAACTTCTTTGAGTCCGCCTCTCTCGTTCCGTACAAAATCGGATACTTGATTGAAGTGTCAAGCTCGATTTCCTCGGTCATATCGTAAAGAAGATTTGTATTCTCGAGAGCCTCGATAAACTCTGACTCAGGAAGAGCATTTTGCCCTTGGAACAACGCAACCAATTCATCGTAGGTTTTGTAGCTTAAATCAAATGCATCCTCGTCGCCGTAAGACTTGTGTTTTGCGTGAAGCAGAGCCTTTCTGCACTCGGCTTTATACTTGCTTGAACTGTGGGTGTCCGTTCCGACTATCAACGGCGTTCCGATTTCCTTCGACAGCCTCAAAAGCCGACTGTTAAACTCTGCTTGTTCGGGGTGAAGGTGCGGCTGAATTTCCAAAAAGGTGTATTTCTTAGCGAGTTCCATATATCTTGGGTGCTCTCTCGAAAGCTTATTGAGCGGTGAAGCAAGACAAGCACTTGTGGATATTATGTTGTCTGAAACATTCAGAAACTCGTCAAACGAAATTCTGTTCACATAGTAAAAATGCTCCTTGTCGCAAGAAAGGCTTACGAGCTTGTTTAGCTCCCTCACTCCGTCCATGTTCCGAGCCATAAGCACGGTGTGGTAATTGTCTCTCACCTTCTCGTCAAGAGACTCCGTGAGATAAATTTCCACAGAATGAATATATCTTATCCCTGCTTTTTTGCAAGCAGCCCATTTCTCCGCCCAGTTTAAAGGCTTTCCATGCTCAGAAAACGATATCGCTTTCGAGCCGTCTCTTACCGCCAAATCTATGTAAGCCTCAGGTTTATCACAGCTGTCAAGCAGACTGTATTCGGAGTGGCAATGATACATTATATAACCTTTTATATTAATCACCTCGTTTCATCTAAACTTTAAGCGTTCGTCATAAAGTCTTTCAAAAATCTCTTTTCCTTTGTCCACGGGGCTGTCCTTCTCATTAAGCAAATTATGCTTGTCCCACAGATACTCGCAGTTCACATAGTTTTTAAGCTGCTTTATGTGTTTGTCGTTTCTGATTTGGACATCCTTGTCGAGAGCAAAAATCACCCGACACCCAAGCCTTGCGAGTATTTTCATCTGCGAGGAATTAAGGTGGCTCGTGAGGATTGCTCCGCAGTTTTGCGTTCCCCAAGTGTGGGCAATGAGTACGCTCTTACAGCCCTCGAAAAGAATTATCTCTTTTTTCTTCAGAATGTATTCTCTGTTCTCAAACAAACCGTAAATCACATTCATTGTTCCCCAAGGGTAAAAGTAAGTGTATTTTCTCTCGCCGTTCTCTTTCCAGTTTGGATTTAAAGCTCTTCCCCCGACATTGACGATTTTCCCGTCTGAGTTCCTTATCGGATAGACAAGTCTGTTTGAAAAGCTGTCGTATCGCACCTGAAAACTTTTCAGTGCTTCGGAAGAAATCCCTTCTCTCTCCCAGACGCCGAACTTCTCTTTGTTTATTTCAAATCTATCCATATAATCATCAGGGAGAACCACGCCGCTTGTCGGCTTTACCTGTTCTTTCTTTCTTTTGTACTTCTTGCAGTCGGCTACTGCGGCGAGTTTCGGAGTCGGTGTGAAATCGACACCCGAAACGCCTGCGTAGTTTTTGATTATCTCTACCGCTTCTTTGTTTGAGCAATGAAAATAGCTCTTGACAAAAGTCCAGAGATTTCCGCCGATACCTGAGCTGTAATCATAGAAAACGGGCGGACTTCTTCTGACGGAGAAGGACGGGGTTTTCTCCTCCTTGAAGCAAGAAAGCCCCCAGTATTCCTCTCCTTTTTGCTCAAGCTCCACGAACTGAGAGATATACTCCACAATATCAACCGACTGTATCAGTTCTTCTAAATCCACATAAAAAGCCTCCTTGCATTTGTATTATTGTGTTCATAGCTTAATACGGTTCCTGAGGTATGTGCTGTCTGGCTTCCTCATACAAAATATGATTTCCGTCAAACCTGAGGTCTATGTATTCCCCCTGAGCGTGCTGCATTCCGTTTCTGTTGAGAATTACTCTCAGCTTTTTGTTTCCGCATTCTTCTCCGTCAACCTCGATTTCTTCAGGGGTTTTGTCCTGAATTAAAGCTATCGTGCTTGCGTTTCTTCCTATCTTGGCAGAGTCTGCAACTTTTCCTGAAGAAGTAGCCTGAGCCGCTCCTATGCCGCAGATTTTCATCTCGCCACAGATTCTGTTTTTTATGGTGTCCACGAACTTGCCTAATTCCTGATATGAATTGAACGCATCGCCGTCCCCCGAACCTTTGAAATAATCCACAATCAAAACATCTATTCCCTGAGTGTGGTAAACCTTTTTGACCGCCGAGTAAATACTCTGCTGGTCAAACATCGGAATATAGATGTGCGTGAAGCTTCTTGTTTTCATCCAGTCTTTGGCTTTCTCTATCTCAAAAGCCTCTTGATCACCGTAAGCTCCTGCCGTGAGTTTCTTGTATTCGATTCCCGTCAGATGAGCGAGAAGTCTTGCGGTGAAAAGCCTTGTGTTAAGCTCACTGTCAAGATACAAAACCTTTTTGCCTTGCTTTAGCAAATCCACGGCGCAGTTTAAAAGCATCATCGACTTTCCTTGCTTCGCTTCCGCCGCAAATATGAAAAGCTCTCCTGCTTCGATAGTTGCATATTCGTTGAGCGTTTTGAATTTAAACGGAATACCCGCATAGCCGTTTCTCTGTCGCTCCTTAATCTCTTTCCAGCAACCGTCGATTACCTCTTTGTACTGCGGTACTTCGCCCGCTGTGCTGTACTCAAGCATTAAGTCATCAATGGTTTTGTAAATCCTCTCCTCTATGTTCTCGATGGAATCCTGCTTGCAAAGAGCCTCACATTCAAGAAGCTTCTGGTATGTTTCCCGTCTGAACGCCGCATTTAACACATTCTCCGTAAGAAGCTTGTACTCCTCGGGAGTGTGTCTTGCAAGCACATCGCTCATGTCCACAAGCTCATTGAGCTTGTCGATTGTAAGGATGTCTGCGATATCTTCTGTTTTCTTTGAGCCTTTCAGATAAGAAACTATGTTGTAGGGGTCTATTGTTAAAATTCCCCTGTCTCTG
>CAVKLS010000239.1:0-3138 GCA_963657025.1 bacterium
GAAAATATTCTTTTCTTTAAGAGTTTGTGAACATTGAAGGATTTTTCGGAAAAGAAAATTAACATTGTGTTAAATGCGGAGAATTTACTTTTTATAAACATTATAAAAAGTTTTTATTTTCGTATAAACGGCATATTGAAAAAAACAAATACTTGTGCTATATTCAGCTTGTATGAATAAGAAAGACAGTAGGATTTTCACTTTGGGAGGATATAAAAATGTTAATCGAGAAAGATACCAAGCTTCTCCTTTTCGGAGATTCTGTAACCGATATGAACAGAAAAGAGCCCGGCGAGGGACTTTTTGAGGCTATAGGCGTGGGATATGCGGCGGATTTGCAGTCGTTTCTGGCAACAAGCTATCCCGATTACAATATAAGAGTTATTAATAAGGGTATAAGTGGCAACACAAGCCGTGATTTGGTCGCAAGATACGAAAGGGATGTTGTGCCGTACCGCCCCGAAAATTTGCTTATATGCATAGGTATAAACGATGTGTGGCGCCAGTTTGACACACCGCTTATCTATGAGGACGCAGTTTCTCTTGATGAATACGAGGAGAACCTCACGCATATAATCGAGAGCTCGAAGGAGTTTGTCAAAAAACTGATACTTGTCACGCCGTACTACATCGAAGAGAACAAAAGCGACCGCATGCGTGCGAGAATGGACGAGTATTCTGCCGTAGTTAAAAAGCTTGCAGAGAAGTATGACGCCGTGTTTGTCGATATGCAGGCCGCTTGGGTAAAGATTCTCAAGTACTATCATTCAAGCTATTTCACTTGGGACAGAATTCATCCCAATTCTCAGGGCGGAATGTACATGGCAAAAACAATACTGAATAAGCTTGATTTTGACTACAACAGAGATATTTGAGAATATCACATAGGACGGTGGATGAAATGGCATTTGAATTTGACAGAATAACTCCCGAAAAGGCGGGAATAAGCTCATACAGAATACTTGATTTTCTCTCGGCGCTCGAGAGCGTCGGAACGGAAATGCACGGCATGATGCTTTTAAAAGGAAACAGCATTTTTGCCGAGGGTCACTGGAGACCGTACAATAACGATGACGCTCACATTATGTTCAGCTTCACAAAGTCGCTCACATCGACGGCAATCGGCTTTGCGGTGAGTGAGGGAACAATAAGCCTTGACGATAAGCTTGTGGATATTTTTCCCGACAAGCTACCGAGCGAGGTCAGCGATAATCTGAAAAAAGCTGATATAAGATCGCTTTTAACCATGTCTTGCGGTCATGATACCGAAATGGGCGGCTACGGAATAGGAATAGACTATGTGGCTGAGTTTTTAAAGCACCCGTTCGTGCACGAGCCGGGCACATATTTCAGATACAATACGGCGGGCACTAATATTCTTTGTGCCGTTCTTTTGAGAAAAACGGGCGAGAAGCTGACAGATTACCTCAAGCCGAGACTTTTCGATAAGCTATCGATGGGTGAGGTGCACTGTGCCGAGATAAGCGAAGGCATACTCTGGGGCGGTGCAGGCAGCTTCTTGACCACGGAGCAGATGGCAAAATTTATCCGTTTTATCGCAAACAGAGGAGTCTGGGAGGGCGAAAGACTTCTTCCCGAGAGCTGGTTTGACCTTGCGTGCGGCAATCAGATAGACAATACTCCGACTCAGTCAAATCCCGACTGGGTGAAGGGCTACGGCTTCCAGTTCTGGCAGTGCGTGCCTGAGGGTGTTTTCCGTGCGGACGGTGCGTTCGGTCAGTACGGTATCGTTGTGCCTGATAAAGACCTTGTGTTCATATTCCAGTCGGCAAGCTCAACCATGCAGGACACGCTGACGGTAACGTGGGATTATCTTTTGAAGTATATAGGTGACGAGCCGCTTCCCGAGGACGAAAAGGCTTATGCCGCACTGAAGTACAAGCTCGACAATCTCGAGATAAGTCATCCGATTTCCAAGAAAAATCCCGAGGCTCCCGATAAATTCGACGGCCTTGAGCTGATTGTGAACGGGGAAGTGAAAACAGATTTGTGCGGATTTATCGGCGGTTCCGGAATGTACTTTGCGAAAAACCAGCCGAAGAAAGATGCTTTAATCAAGAGCATGACAATAAGCATTTCCGACGAAGCTCTTACGATAACAACAGACAGCGGCGAAATTCTGCCGATTGCGACAGACGCACATTTCAACAGCTTCAGACTGAACGGAAACAACTACGGTGCGGTCGGCACCTGGGTAAATCCTGAGGCATTCGAGTTTCTCGTCTACTGCACGAGTGCGGCAAGCGGCGTCAAATTCAGATTGGAGCTCGGTGAAAACCCACGACTTCTTGCCGATTCAACTCTTTTGAATGTCGGCGGAATCGGAGGAAATCCGCCCGAAACAATCACATTTACAAAAGGTAACAAAAATGGAGCAAAATCTGACTATAAGCCTTACTTCGCCTCTTGAGAAAGTAGGCTTGGCTTTCAGAAAATTCAAGAGCTTTGAGGAATTTTCCGCACTTCGTGGCGAGAAATTCAGCTTTCAGGCGGTAATCGAAAGCCGTGAGCCGATGTTTTGCGATGCGAAATTAAACATCGAATCGGATATTCCTTATAAGCTTTATATTGTGAGAGATGTTCCCGTGGAGCTTGTGGCACATGTGAACCGCTCCGATGACGGTTATTTATCGAAAAAATCGGGACTTTTTCCCGATTTGCTCGAGCCGCTTGACGAAAAGACGAGAATTAAGCTTTTGCCGAAGTCGCCGAGAGTAATCTGGATTGAACTAAATATACCGGACGATGCCGTAAAGGGCGTTCATGAAATCAGACTTTCAGCCGAAAGCGGCACGGACAAAGCCGAAAAAACTTTCTCGCTTGATGTTATTAAAGCCGAGTTGCCTAAACAAAAGCTTTTGTATACTCAGTGGTTTCATTACGATTGCCTAAGCTCCTACTACGGAGTCGAGCCGATGAGCGAAAGACACTTGGAAATCATATCCGACTACATGGATAATTATGCCGAATTTGGCGGAAACATGATACTCACTCCGATTTTTACGCCTGCACTCGATACCGAGATAGGCGGAGAAAGACCGACCGTGCAGCTGGTTGATGTTAAAAAGACAGCGGACGGATATTCTTTCTCGTTCGATAAGCTTGATAAGTTTATGA
>CAVKLS010000240.1:0-3131 GCA_963657025.1 bacterium
ATGTAGCCCTCGACGCCCGTAATCTGACCTGCAAAGAAAACATTGGGAGAAGTTCTGAGTGAAAAATCTCCGTTCAAAACCTTAGGCGAATTGAGGAATGTGTTTCTGTGCATGACGCCGTAGCGAATGATTTCGGCATTTTCGAGTCCCGGAATCATTCCGAAAACTCTCTTCTGCTCAGGAAATTTCAAGTTTGTCTGGAAGCCGACAAGATTATACAGCGTGTTTTCCTTGTTCTCCGTGCGAAGCTGCACCACCGCCCACGGACGATGACCTGTTCTCGGATCACGAAGTCCGACAGGCTTAAGCGGGCCGAAACGCAAGGTGTCCGCACCTCTTTGAGCCATAACCTCGACGGGCATGCATCCCTCGTAGACCTTGGGATTATTGACATCGAATTCGTGAACGGGAGCACGCTCGGCGTGAGTTAATTCAGAGATAAAATTCTCGTACTCTTCCTTATTCATTGGGCAATTGATGTAATCATCATCACCCTTATCATATCTTGACTGCTTGAAGCACTTGCTCATATCAAGGCTGTCGGCAGAAACTATCGGCGCAGCAGCATCGAAGAAGCTCAAAAAGCCTCCGCATTTCTCGCTTATGGCATCTGCAAGCTTTCCGCTTGTGAGAGGACCTGTGGCAACTATCGTGATTGCGTCCTCGGGAATTTCAGTCACCTCATCACGGATAACCTCAATAAGCGGATTATTTAAAATACAGCTTGTAGCCTTCTCGGAGAAAATATCACGATTAACCGCTAACGCACCGCCCGCAGGCACCGCTGTTTCGAGTGCAATCGGAACAAGCACGGAGCCCAGGCGTTTCATTTCTTCCTTGAGAAGTCCAGCCGCCGAGTTTACTCTTGCCGCCTTGAGCGAGTTGGAGCATATAAGCTCAGCAAAGTTTTCGGACTTGTGTGCGGGGCTGAAGCTTTTCGGTTTCATTTCGTAGAGCTTAACGCGAATTCCGTGTGAAGCGATTATATTTGCCGCCTCAACTCCTGCGAGTCCCGCTCCGAAAACATTTATGTAATCATTCATCATTTGATCCGTCAAACGTGCAGTTCTCTGTAAAGCACTTCAGCTTTTTGCTCTTAGCCGACTCATAGAAAAGCGGCTTTCCGCAAACGGGGCAATTCTTATTTGCCGGAGCACCCCACGAAGCAAAGTGGCACTTAGGGAACGCACTGCATCCATAGAATATTTTGTTCTTCTTCTTAGTTTTTCTCTCAACTATCATCGAGCCGCACTGCGGACAGAGAACACCCGTCTCCTTCGGCACATTGAGTTTTTTGATGTTGGGGCACTCAGGATAGCCTGTACAGCCGAGGAACTTTCCGTATCTGCCGTACTTAACCTCCATGGGCTTTCCGCACAGTTCGCAAATCTCGTCTGTCTCGTCTTCCTTGAGCTTGATTTTCACGCCGTCCATGTCCTTTTTAGCTTTCTGAACAGTTTTTTCAAAGTCAGTCCAGAAAGAACGGAGCGTCTCTACCCAGTCAGCTTCACCGCTCTGAACCTTTCCGAGCTCATTTTCAAGACCGGCCGTGAATCTGATATTTACAATCTTGGGGAACTTGTCGGCAATCAAATCCGTTGTTACCTCACCGAGCTCTGTAGGCTTGAAGGACTTGCCCTCACGGATAACATACTCTCTGTCAGTGATTGTCGCAAGCGTAGCCGCATAGGTGGACGGTCTGCCGATACCGTTTTCTTCGAGCGTCTTGATAAGCGAAGCCTCAGTGTAGCGTGCGGGCGGCTGTGTAAAGTGCTGATTGCCCACAATATCACGAAGCTTAAGCTTCATGCCTACCTCAAGCTTGGGTAAAGCTTTACTCTTTGCCTCGGCTTCATCCTTGCCCTCTTCATAAAGAACTGTAAAGCCGTCAAAGTTTACAGAGTAACCGCTTGCTCTGAAAATGTAGTCGTTAGCCGCAATAGTGGCAGATGTTGTATTGAGTATGCACTTGGACATCTGACAAGCTATAAACCTTTCCCAGATAAGCTTATATAGCTTATACTGGTCGGCTGTAAGCGATGCTTTTACATCCTCAGGTCTCATGGCAACAGATGTCGGTCTGATAGCCTCATGACCGTCCTGTGCGTTAGATTTAGTCTTATACACTACCGGCTTTGCAGGAACATATTTGCTGCCGTAAGTGCCCTCGATAAAGGTTCTTGCGGCATCGACAGCCTCCTCGGAAAGTCTCAAGGAGTCGGTTCTCATGTAGGTTATAAGACCGACTGAGCCCTCGCCCGCAATTTCTACACCCTCGTAAAGCTGCTGTGCAACCGACATCGTTCTTCTTGCCTGGAAGCCGAGCTTTCTCGAAGCCTCCTGCTGAAGCGTGGATGTTGTAAAAGGCGGAGCTGGATTTTTGGACTTCTTGCCGTTCTTAACGGTATCGACAATGAAGTCTGCATCGGATACGGCATTGAGAATTTTATCCGCCTCTTCCTTGGAGCCTATCTTTATCTCTCCGCTTCTGTCACCGTAGAAAGCCGCCGCAAACTGTGCCGCCGATTTCGGAGCGGAAAGCTTGGCGTCAATCGACCAGTACTCTACGGGGACGAAAGCTTCTATTTCTCTTTCTCTGTCAACTATAAGCTTGACCGCAACAGACTGAACTCGGCCTGCCGAAAGTCCCTTGCGGATAACCTTGGAGAGGAATGGACTCAAGGTGTAACCGACAAGTCTGTCGAGTATTCTTCTTGCCTGCTGAGCATTGACCAAATCGAGGTCGATTTTTCTCGGCGCAGCCATTCCCTCCTGAACTCCGTGCTTTGTGATTTCGTTGAAGGTAACACGGTTCATATCGTTAAGGTCAAGTCCGAGAAGATATGCCAAATGCCAGGAGATAGCCTCTCCCTCTCGGTCGGGGTCGGTTGCGAGGTAAACGGCTTCGGATTCTGCCGCTTTTTCCTTTAGCTCCGCAACAAGCTTTTCCTTACCTTTAATTACTGCGTATTTGGGCTTGAAATCGTTTTTAACATCAACATTAAGTCTCTGTGCAGGCAAATCTCTGATATGTCCGACAGATGCCACGATATTATAATCGTTTCCAAGATATTTCTTTATTGTTTTCGCCTTTGACGGCGACTCAACAATAACTACCTTTGACATTTGAA
>CAVKLS010000241.1:0-3114 GCA_963657025.1 bacterium
TCTTGACGTATTTTCCTTTGCCTGTCTCTTTTTATTATCGCTTCGCTCTGTTTTTCGTTTTTAGCTTCTGCTATTTATTTCTCTTGTGGGCTCTGCCCACACCCGTTCGCTTTTTGAAAAAAGCGAAGCAAAAACTTTTGTGTTTATCTTCTGTTTTCTTGTATTCTGCTTTAATTCAGTATCATTCCCAATATCGGTATTGTCAAGATTGAAAACAAAGTCGACACAAACGTCATTTGCGATGCAAACATCGAATCTCCTCCATATTTATCCGCCAATATCGATGTTGTGCTCCCTGCCGGCATTCCCGACATTATCACGCAGATACTCACAAGCAGTTTATCCAATTGGAACGGCTTGAGTACAATCCAAATCAACATCGGTAATCCGACTAATCTCCAGAATGAATAATACAGCACATCTTTTGAGAACATCGTTTTAATATCGGCGTCCGCTAAAATCGTTCCTATAACCATCATTGAAAGCGGTGTTGTACATTTACTTATTGAACTTACTGTACTCGTCACCACGCTCGGCAATGTAACAGGCAGCACCATGAGCAAAAATCCTACAAATACCGCTATTATGCACGGATGCTTTGCGAGCTTCTTAAAGGCTGATTTTCTGTCGATATCGGTAAATAGTGAAAGTCCTGCCGTCCACATTGTGAAGCGTATCGGAATCTGAAATACGCTTGTGAACAGCACGCCCATATCGCCGTAAAGCTCCTGTGCGACGGGAAGACCGATAAAGCTTGAGTTCGAGCAGATCATTCCGTAGGACATTACGCTTTTTCGGTTTTTTGCCACTTTTCTGAAAATCAGCTTATTTGCGTAGGTGACTGCAATTTGAATTGCGGCAGAGAGCACGACCGCCAGCACGCAGTTTTTCATTAAATCGCTTGATATTTCTATTCCGCTCATAAACGAATTCACGATATTACACGGCAAGATGACATTGATGAGCAGATTTGAAAAGCTTTTTCGGTTATCGGCTGATATTATTCCGATTTTCTTTACCAATATTCCGACCGCCATAAGGATGAACAGCATAATCTGAAGATTTAACATTTCGAGTATGAAAGCCATTTTGTTATCTCCTTAATTCTGTATTGATTAACATAGTAACACTTGTTTTTTGTTTTATAAAATACTTATACAGTAAGAACTTCATACCTTAGAGGTATGAACTACATAGAAATCAAGTATTTGAAGTATCAACAGGATTAAATTATTCTTGAAGCAACAGAAATTCAGGAGGTTTACCCGAAATGAAAACAGTATATTTGAATGACCACATAAGCGAACATGCGGTAGAAAGATTAAAATCCAGGGTTAAGCTTGTCGACAATTTAGACAATCCCGAGGAAATCGATGCGATAATCGTACGTCAGCAGTACTGCACAAAAGAAATGATTGACAAGGTGAAGAACTGCAAATTAATTCAGATGCACGGTGTCGGCATGGAAAGAATCGATGTAAAGGCGGCTGAGCAAGCAGGCATACCCGTCAAGAATGTACACGGCGGAAACGCACAGTCCGTAGCAGAGCTTACTGTCGGTTTACTTCTTGCACTTTCCAGAAAAATAACATATATTAATGATGGAATCAGAAAAGGCAAATTCAAGACCTTTGGTTTACCTGAAACGGAGGGAAACGAGATTTCCGGCAAAACTCTCGGTTTGGTCGGCGGCGGTCAGATTGCCCGTCTCACCGCAAAAATTATGACCTCGGCTTTTGGGGCAAATGTTCTGGTTTACGACCCGTTTCTCAGCGAAGAAAGCTGTCGTGAGCTTGGCTTCGAGAAAAAAGAAACCTTAAACGAGCTTTTCTCGCAGTCGGATTTTATCAGTATTCATGTGCCGCTTCTTGATTCCACGCGTCACATCATTAACAAGGATGTACTGGGTTCTTCTAAAAAAGGACTTATATTAATCAACACGGCACGAGGCGGCATAGTTGACGAGGCGGCACTTTATGAGGCGCTTGTCGAGGGAAAAATCAAAGCTGCAGGCATGGATGTCTTTGAAGACCAGCCCCCCAAAACCGACAACCCTCTTCTTAGCCTCGATAACTTCATAGCAACCCTGCATATTGGCGGAAGCACCCGTGAAGCTTTGGAGAGAAACGGCAAGATTGTCGTGGACAATGTATTTGAAGCTTTGGGTATAACAGAGTAAATTTATATGGATATAAAGGAATTATCTTATTTTTTAAAAATAGCGGAATATGAGAACATAACAAAGGCGGCTCAAGACCTGTTTCTCGCACAGCCGCATTTGACAAGACAGCTGCAAAATCTTGAAAACGAGCTTGGCGTCACACTTTTCGTCAGGGATAAAAAGCGTCTGCACATAACCGATGAGGGAATTTTCCTCAAGCATCAGGCAGAGCAGATACTCGGACTTGTTCAAAAGACGAAAGAGCAGATTTCCGAGATGGGAAACGGCGTCAGCGGCACACTGTACATTGGTTCAATCGAAACCGTCGGCACTATTTACCTGCCGACTTGGATTTCTGACTTCAAGGATCTCTACCCCAAAGTGCATTATAACCTTTGGTCGGGGAACTCAAGCGACGTTATCGAGCGGCTTGAAAAGGGTCTCATTGACATCGGACTTGTCAGAGCTCCCTTTGACACAGACGAATTTGACTCCTTTCCCATTCTTGACGAGAAGTGGATTGTCATCATCAATAAAGAACATCCGATTGCTAACAACAAAAGACGCTTTGTCTCTCTTGAGGAGTTGTCGAAAGAAGAGCTTCTTGTTCCCACGCAAAGAATTAACGAAGTGGCAGGCTGGTTTTCCTCGAGAAAGCTTTCAAGCAACATAGTCTGCGGATTCTCTCCGCTTATGAACGCAATAGTTATGGCTGAGAAAAACTTAGGCATTGCCATTTTGCCCGAGTCCTGCAAGAGAATGCTCATAAGCGACAAGCTTATCGTGAAGGAGCTCTCCGAAAATATGGTTTCTACTGTTTCGTTTATCTGGAAAAAGCAATATGAGCTTCCGGGAACTGCAAAAAGATTTCTTGATTTCGTCAAAAATAATCTGATAGACCCGTTTTTTGAATAACTTCATACAAATTATGCATATTCTTTATAAGTTTAAAG
>CAVKLS010000242.1:0-3107 GCA_963657025.1 bacterium
CGACTATATAGAGCTTACCGTCCTTTTCAAAGTACAAATCGACAGCACCCTGCAAAAATATGTCTTCATCGGAATCAGTATCGAATGCTTTGATTTCGCTCGCCTTGAGATTTATGCTGAACTGCCATTCTTTATAACAGGCATCGGCTGAAAGTATGCTTTTCCCGAGCTCCGACTCAAAGAATCCGCTTATCATATCAATGTCAATCGCATCGGCTTGCTCTTCCGTGAGGAATTTCTCCTCTACCAAACGGTCGAGCTCTCCAAGCGGATCGGCGGCAGCCTTTTCGTAGTCGCAGTAATGAAGATATTCGTGGAACGCCGTTCCTCTCTCCGTTGCCGTCAAGCCGCTCTCGCTCATAAACGCCGGTCTCGGCAGCTTATCGGAAACGAAAGACTCATGGGCAAGCGAAGACGCCGTTGCCTTTGACGGTATCAGCGTGAGAGCTTCATCGGGATATTCAAAATTCACCGACTGCTTTATCGACTCCAAAAGCTCCTCATCCGGCTGTGCGATTTCCTCATCGCCCGTTTGTGTTTCAAGACGGTTCTCCTCACCGCAAAACACATTCACCTCTATCGGACAGGTCTTGGACGAGAGCATATTCTCCTCAAAACCCACTGCTCTTCTGAGTTCATACGCAGACGGATGCTTGAGCAAGCAAAGTGTTATCCATTCACCGACATTCGAGCACTGCTTCAGTGCAAACGGAGTTAATCCGTCGCCCGCCGTAACGTATCCCTTGACCTTGCTTTTCGACAAATCACCGCCGTAGTTTACGATTATCAGCTTGTGTTCGGCTCTTGTGAGTGCGACGTAGAAAATTCTCAGCTCCTCTGCCAGACTGTCGTTATAGTTCTCCATCAGAATCGCCTGACGCATAATTGTGTTGTAGTAAATTCTGCGGTCACTGTCAATCATCTTGAGTCCCATTCCAAGCTTCATATTGAGCGCAACATCATCTGTCGGCTGCTTGAAATTAAACGTGCTTCCCGCAAGAATACAAACGGGATACTGCAAGCCCTTTGAGCTGTGAACTGTTTGAATCACCACGCAGTCCTCGTTTGCGTCCGACTTGGTCTCGGCAATAGGTCCCCCGCCGTTTTCTATCATTCGACTGACTATTCTCACAAATCCGTGCACGCCGACATAACCCTGTGATTCAAAGCTTGCCGCCATCTCACGGAGTTTTCTCAGGTTGGCAATTCTCGATTCTCCGTCACCCATTGCCCCCGCAATGTCGAGATAGCCCGTCATATCAAAGAGGTAGGTTATGAAATCGGTAGCCGACATTGTGACTGCGGCTGTTCGCAAAGCCTCGATATCATCCAAAAGCTTATTGAAATCCTCGTTTCCCGAGCCCTTAAGCGAAACGTAAAGCGAGCTTTTTCTGTCCTCGAGCCTTAGTCTTGCGATTTCATCGGGAGTGAAGCCGTAAACGGGACTGAGCATAACGGAGAGCAGCGGAATATCACGATTCGGATTGTCGACAACCTGTAAAAACGAGAAAAATCCGAGTATCTCGGGACGATCAAAGAACTTATCCGATGTTTTCGACATAACGGGAACACCGTTGGCACTGAGCTCGTCCGTATAGTACGAGACAACATTTTTGGCGTTTCGAAGCAAAATTGTGAAATCGCTGTATTTTACGGGTCTTTCGCCGCCTTTATCGGGCACGGTGTAGCCGCCGTCGACCATTTCACGAATAACATAAGCTATGTGCCTTGCCTCGGCAATTGCCGCTTTCATTCTCTTCGGTGCGGAGTCTGCCTCGAAATCATCTCTGTCATTTTCGTCCGTCAGAATATCCACCCTCGTGATGTTCTTATCGTTCGGAACAAGGTCTTCTCTGCCTTTTACAAGCTCCTCGCCGCTTTTGTAGTCAATTCCGCCGAGCTCCTCCATCATGAGCATACGGAAGAAATAGTTTACGGAATCGATAACCTCGGGCGTAGAGCGGAAATTTCTGTCAAGATTTATAAGCGCAGGCTCTTCGTGGCGTGTATCCTTCAGCTCGGCAAAATTTTTCTTGTAGCCCAAAAATATCTCAGGCATGGCAAGTCGGAAGCCGTAAATGCTCTGCTTGATGTCGCCTACCATGAAACGGTTTCTGTCGTCCTTGGAAAGTGCCCAGAAAATAGCGTCCTGAACCTGATTCGTGTCCTGATACTCGTCTATCATGACCTCATCGAATTTGTCGCAAAGCGAAAGAGCAAGCTCCGTTCGCTTGAATCCGTCCCCATCCTTCTCTATGAGAAGCTCCACCGCCATACGCTCGAGGTCGGTGAAATCAAGAACATTTTTCTCACGCTTATATGCGGAGAAAACTATGCTGAATCTCTTTGCCAGATACTCAAGCTCCACAACAAGCGGCTTCATCTCGGCAATTTCAGCATGTATTATTTCTTCGCTGTCGGAAAAATACTCGGGAAGCTTTTTTGTAAGCTCATCCAGAACCTCGTCAATTGCGGCGTCAACCCTTATTTTAAGAGAGTCCTCGCTGAATCCCCTGATTGCCTTTTTCTTAGGCTTGGAGAAAGCAGAAAGAGCAGTTGAGACTTCGTCCCAATTTCCGCTTTCAAGCCTTTTAGCAAGAAGCTCGCAATAATCCTTAAGCTCAAGCAGAGTGTCTTTTCTCTTCTCATATATTGCATCGTTCTCCGCAGCCGCACGAAGGGTATCATCAAGCAGTCTCACGAAATATTTAACCTTTTCGAGCGCACTGTCTACTATAATCTTACCCCACACCGTTTTGGCAACAGGCAGTTTGTCATCATATAAACCGACTATATCCGAAAACCACTTCTCGGGGAAAAGATGACAGCTTGTAAATTCATACAGCGTTCTGATTGCGTTCACAAGCTTTTTATCATCCTTGTCGGAGCTGAAAAAATCCGCAAGAGAAGTGTTGCCCTCATCGAAGTATTCTTCAAGCACATGGCTCAAAGCCTGAGTTTGAAGCTCTTTTCCGAGATTTTCGTCAACCACGCCAAAATCGGATTTGATGTCGAGATTATAGAAATTCTCACGGACAAGTCTTGTGCAGAACGAGTCGACCGTCGAGATGTTTGACTGAGAAAGAAGTATCTGCTGTGTTCTGAAA
>CAVKLS010000243.1:0-3092 GCA_963657025.1 bacterium
ATTATGACGGAAAGCTTGATCTTGAGGGCTGCCTCAGAGAGACCGCAAAGACAGGCGCAACAGGCGTTGAGCTTTTGGCTGAGCAGATGATCAGACGATTTCCCGACCCGATCGAAGACGATAATTTCAGAGCAAACTGGTTTTCAATGCTCGATAAGTATGGCCTTGAGCCGTCGTGCTACGACGCCTTTCTCGAAATGAGAATTTACGACAACCGTACACTCAAGCTTCCGGAGCAGATTAAGATGATGAAGCGTGACATTCGCTTGGCTTCCCTTTTAGGCTTCAAGAATCTTCGCACACTTTGTTCCACTCCGATGCCTGTCATCGAGGGAAGTCTTGAGTACGCAGAGAAGATGGGCGTCAAGATAGGACTTGAGGTTCACGCTCCGTTCTCACTCAATTCCGACTGGGCAGAGGGCTACATGAAGATGATCAGAAGGACAGGCACAAAGTACTTCGGATTCATCCCCGATATGGGCATTTTCTGTAAGAACATTCCCGATGTCGTCCGTGACCAGGCAAGACGCATGGGCGCAAAGGAGGAGTGCATTAAGATTGTAGACGATTGCTACAACGAGAGACTCGTCAAGGGATTCGTCAAGATTAAGTATTCACTCGACCTCGGTAAGGCAAATATGGAGTACCGCATGGCTAACGGCATGCAGGAAATGTTTGAGAAGCTCGAAAATGCAGGCGCAGGCGAAGCCGACAAGTGGTACGCAGGCCAGTCATTTACATTCTCTTGGAGCGATCCTCAGGATATAATCGACAATATTGATTTAATTTATCACTGCCATGCTAAATTCTACAATATGCACGAGGATTATACCGAGACAGCCGTTGCAATTCCCGAGGTTGTCGCAGCGTTCGACAAGGCTGGCTACACGGGCTTCTTGAGCAGTGAGTATGAGGGCGGAGAGCATCTCAGAGATGTCGGCGTCGACAGCGTTGAGCAGGTTCGCCGTCATCAGGAGGCACTCAGAAGAGCAATCGAGGGCTGCTGAGCATAAATTAATAACAAGGTACTTAACTTTATATATCATCACAAAACGGAACAGGCAGAAAAATAGCTGTCTGTTCCGTTTGATATATTCGATATTTTATGTTAAAATAAATTTATATTAAATCGGACAGAGGCGGTCTTTGACCGCCGTTTCTCTATATATTAATAAGATAAGGAGTAAGAATAATGAGTAATCAAAGATATATCGCAAATGCGGGTCAGACATATTTTCCGATTCAGGATAATATATATGTCGACTTTATGTCGTTTGAGCATCCGAAAAAGCCGAATCCGCTTTTGAAGCCGCTTGAGCTGAGAGAAGACTATGCCGAAAACGGCTTTGTGCTTTCATCGCAGAAGCAGCATTTTTTGCCCGGCGTTACCGCTGAAATGCTCGATTGGTTCTGGGCAAATATGGAAAAGGGATATTACCTCTGGGCGCCAGGCTCGCATAAGCGTTTCAGCTGGGTCAAGCCGCCGTATGAGGTGGGTATGGAAAAATCCGTGCATATGATTGCGGAAAGCTGTGAAAAGGGCATTCCTGTTTTCGGCGGTGACGGAATCGAAATCCGTCGACTCAGCTTAAAGGAGTTCTTCCCGTTTACCGATTGCCTCGAACATGTAATCTGTGAGGGAGTTTTCAACGATAAAAACGAATTGGTCGATTCGACGGTTCATATGTGGGAGGATACGGACGGAGGTATCAACCATATAACCGCAACGGTAACAAATACAAAATGCAGTGAGCCGCCGGCTTTCATAAAAAAGCTGTTTGCGGAAAATCCGAATGTCAAGCTTGTACCAAATTATATGACCGACCATGAGGACTATGAGGCAAGTCAGTGGCCTGTATTTTTGCCTAAGCTTTATGAGCTGTGGAAAAATCACCCCGACCCGTCGCAGAATGTGCATTGCTGTCTTGAGGTAAAAAAAGACGAAAACGGAAATTTCCGCTATGTTTGCGAGAACGGCGCCGTAAGTCCGGAGGCAGAATAATGAACTACTTTTCAATCATGCTCGAGCAGATAGAAATTTTCGTGGTGTATATTCTTATCGGTATATTTGCCGTGAAGATGCATTTTGTCGACCGTGATAAGCTCGGTGTGCTGTCGGGGATAATCACGAAGCTTTTGTTGCCGCTGCTCATTTTTACAAATACAGTCAGCGGAACTACAAGAGAACAGTTCTTTTCTTCATCTGTAATCATTTTAATAGCCGCAGTGCTGTATGTTGTCCTGTTTTTTGTCGCACTTCTGCTCTCAAAGGTTTTGAGACTCGGAGATAATAGAAAAAATATATACCGTGCATGTACAATGTTCGGAAACTGCGGATTTATGGGAATACCGATAGTCACAGCACTTTATCCTGAGCTTGGAGGACTGTATATATCACTATATACGGTTATAGATCAGCTTGTGTTGTGGACAATGGGAGTAGACCTTGCCGCTCCTGTCGGAAGCACCAACAACCTCACAGCTAAGCAGAGACTAAAAAAAATGATAAATCCGGCAACAGTGGCAATCATTGCAGGCGTGGTGTTCGTGCTGTGCGGAATAAAAATACCGAATGTCATTCTTACGGCTCTGTCAAAAACGGGAGCGGCAGCTTCACCGCTTGCCATGGTGTATCTGGGCGGAGTGTTCTGCTATATAAAGATAACCGACTATGTAAAGCTTAAGGAAATATACGCAACCGTCCTGGTGAAAATGGTGCTGTTGCCAATCGGAGTCTACCAGATATTGAGCAGAATACCGATGATAGAATCAAGCATAGCAGTGACGGTAGGAATTTTGTGTGCATTGCCGACTATGTCGAGCGTGGCGATGATAGCGGAAACGCAGAATTCGGATTCGGATTATGCGGCGGGATTCATATTGATTACAACGGTTGTGTCGGTTGTAACATTGCCGCTTGTGTGCCTTACATTATAAAGAAAAAGATAAAGTATAAGAAAGCAAAAACACAAAAGTTTTTGCCACGCTTTTTACAAAAAGCGTGCGGGTGTGGGCGGAGCCCACGATTAATTAATACTTATATAAATAATAATTAACAATTATCGAAACAAATAACAGAGCGAAGCGATAAA
>CAVKLS010000244.1:0-3083 GCA_963657025.1 bacterium
TTCCGAGACCGAACATTGTGTGCCAATTAAGACGGGAAACGGTCTTGTTAGACGCTGTCTCGATGTTTGCAAGATAGAGTACAAAGTCATAGCGGCTCTTGAAGCCCTCGACAGTATCCATCATAACCTCAAAGCCTTCTTTTTCGTAAACAGTAACCTCAAAGCCCTCTTTCTCAAGCTTGCTCTTGAAGTACGGCGTCACACGCTCGTTTGACGGGAAATCACCCATAACCTCAAGCAATACTCTCTTGTGCTTCTCGGGGTTCAACGGAAGAAGATTCTGAGTGTCCTTTACCAGTGTAACGCCCTCGTCTGCACACTCCTTTGCCCAAGTGTCGTGCTTTTCACACTTAAGAATATCAAGTGCATCGGCATTCGGAACCAAAGTGCCCTCAGCCTTTTTCTTATGAAGCTTCAAAGCCGCCTTTGTGGCAAGAATACGCTTAACAGCCTCCTCAAGTCTTTCGTCGGAAAGAATGCCGTTCTTGTACCCGTCAAACATATACTGCATATCCTCTTCCATATTTCTGTTGAAGAGAATAACATCACAGCCGTTTTCAATGCAAAGCGGAACTGCCTTGGAACGCTCCTCGGCACTGCAGAAGCCTACCATAGGAGTTGCGTCTGTTGTGATAAGTCCGTTAAAGCCGAGCTTTTCACGAAGAAGGTGCTTCAAAAGATTCTTTGAAAGTGTTGCGGGAATTATCTTCTCGCAAGGCTTCTTGTCAAAATACTCCTCGTAAGCAGGCATTGCAATGTGAGCCGCCATAACGGTGAGTGTGCCTGCTTCAATCATTTCCTCATAAATTTTGCCGTAGCTTTTGTCCCAGTCCTCACAGCTTAAGTAGTTTACACTTGTGAGAAGATGCTGGTCACGCTCGTCCACTCCGTCACCGGGGAAATGCTTAACCGATGTTGCGACACCCTCTTCGTGAGCCGCCTTGATGTAAGCCTTGCCCATATCGATTACGGTCTGAAGCTTGTCACCGAAGGTGCGGACATTTGTAATCGGATTGTGATAATTCTGATCGAGGTCAACAACGGGAGCAAATGACCAGTTTACACCGACAGCAGCACCCTCGGAACAGCTGACCTTACCGAGCTGATATGCCCTCTCGGTATTACCTGTTGCGGCAATGAGCATTTCTCTTCCGTAATATGTACCCTCAACGGCAGAACCATTTCCGCCGTACTCAAGGTTAGACGCTGTGAGAAGCGGAATTTTTGCGGCATCCTGAAGAACCTTATGAGCCTGTCTTAATTCCTCGCCGGGTCCCTCTCTGTAAAGCATTCCGCCTATATGCTTGGTCTGAACCAACTCCTTAAGCTCATTCTCGTCCTTTGTGAAAACAATCGGGCTGAAAAGCTGACCGATTTTCTCCTCAAGGCTCATACTGCTATAGGTATCCTCAACCCACTTAACATCCTCATCCGTCAGATTGAACGGCTTTGCTTTGTAATCAAACATTTTTTACCTCCGTATTCTGTTGCGCACATACATAATAAAATTTTTGCACCGATACATCCACAAACGGTGCTTTTTCTTTAATACAATTCTATATAATAAAAGAGTGTTTCTCAATGTAATATTTTCTCATCAACACGACATTTTTTTAGATTATGGCTATTGTAAAACTTACTATATTTTGATATAATCAATTTAAAACTTTATTGCATTATCGACTAAGCATTTTGAGGTATTTTTATGGCTTATTATATGACATACGGTGAATTTCAGGCTCACATGAAGGCTTACTATTACCGCACGGGAAAACGATTGCAATTCCCCGAAATGGGAAAATATCTGTACACTCAGGGTATGGCACAGGAAACAATCGGCCCACGTGATGTGAAAGAGGTCTACACCGATTATAACCTTATGACCGATGCGGAATTTGATAAGGTAGTGGATTCGCTCCCTCTGATTCTCTCGATGGACAACACGTTTTCCGTCGCTCCGATAGTCCAGGAGGAGGATCTGATACCAAACACCAGAGATGTTTTTGTAATTCGCCACCCACGCTACACAAGACCCAGCAAACACAGACACAATTATTTCGAGATAGATTTCGTCGTGAGCGGTCAGGGAAAATTTTTATTTGAAGACGACGTGCATGTCATGAAAGAAGGAGAATTGTGCATAATCGCACCCAATTCTAACCATGATTTTCTGATTGAGGACGATTCCACCGTTTTCACGATATGCATCAGAAAGAGTACATTCGATACGACATTTTTTTCACTGATGACAAGAAAGGATATCCTCTCCTATTTCTTCCAGAATATTCTGCGCGGAGACGACCAGGCAAACTACCTTCTGTTTTACACCGACAATAACTCACAGCTTAAAAGCTATATCCGCACACTGATGATTGAAAGCGGCAGAAAGGATATCTACAGCAACGCCTGCAGCGTAAGTCTTGTCAATCTGCTGTTTGCCGCATTGCTTCGAACAGCGAGCCAAACTCTTCAGTTCCGCAACTGTGAAAAGTGGTCGGATGTCACCTCGGTTTTGCAGTACATTCAGCACAACTATCAGACCCTCACCCTATCGGGACTCGCCGATATGTTCCATTACAGCGAACCGCATTTATGCACGCTTATCAAGCAGAACACCGGTCTTACATTCACTCAGCTGATTAAAAAACTGAGACTTTCGGAGGCTGTCGACTTGCTTTTGAATACCTCAATGAAGGTAGGAGAAATCGCAGACAGAGTTGGATATAATTCGGCAGACCACTTCTCCCGTGTTTTCAGAGCGACATACAATATGTCGCCGCAGGAATATCGAAAAATGCACAAAAGTGACGATACGCCTTTTATTCCGTTAGCCACAAACTGATTTTACCGCAGCCAAAAGCTGCGGTTTTTCTTTTTGCTTCAAACTGCTTCAAACAAAGAAATACCGTGTGAATGTTAATCCACACGGTATTCAAACCAATCACATATTTTTAAAAATTATTTGTTTTCGCCCATTGCTGCTTTCATAGCTGCAATTTCATCAGCATGCTTGTTCATCGGGTTGACCATGACGCAGATGATCAAGATGATACCTGTGATGGACGGTGCACCAAACTTCAAGA
>CAVKLS010000245.1:0-3078 GCA_963657025.1 bacterium
ATAACAGGCAATCCCCAAAGGTATGTGGGGCTTACTATACCAAGCACTTTGTATTTCTTATCAAATGAGAAAATTTGCTTTTTATAGCTATCTGTAATAGAAACAGTAATGTCATCTGTTTCGGCTGCGATTCTTTTGGCAACATATTCACAATTCCCTGTTGCTGAAAAATATAAAATCATATTCAACTTCCTTATCCAAGACCTGCAAATTTTACAAGTAGCGTATGGGGCAGTAATTTTGCAAGCAAGCGATAGCCTTTATAAAAAGCTCCCGTAGTATAAACCGCTCTGCCTTTCCTTGCTGCTTTTAATGATTTCACAGCGGCAATTTGTTGGTCAATTACAGGCAATCGACTTTGTCCTTTTGTGAGCTCGGGCTTTGTCATTTCCGTAAGCATAAATCCTGGACACATGGCACATACATTTATGTGCCTGTCTTTGAGTTCCTCTCGTAAGCCGAGGCTAAGAGCGGACAAATAAGATTTTGACGCACAATAAACGATTAAGTTTGTATTTGGAACAAATGCAGAGGTTGAGGATACTTCCAAAATAGTGCCGCCGTCTGTGATGTAAGGAAGACACACCTTCGTTACCGCTGTTGCACCCTTGCAGTTCAGGTCAATGATTTTCAACATACTTTCAAGCTTCATGTCCACAAACTGACCGCCTGCCGATACGCCTGCATCATTTATCAGAACTTTTATCTGCGGTTTATTGGCTTTTAATTTTTCTTCCAATATTTTGAAGCTGTTCATATCAGCCATATCCATAGGGATAATTACACATTTTTTATCAGGATACTTTTTCGCAACTTCTCTAAGTCTTTCTTCACGGCGGGCAATCAGCCAAAGTTCATCTATTTCGGGGAATAACTTTGTTACGGCATCAACATAGCAGACGCCAAGACCGGATGACGCTCCTGTTATAACTGCAATACTCATAAACATGCTCCTTATCATACAAGTGAAAAAAATTAGACGCTTGCAAAATTCTTAGCTTCATACTATACTGTAACTTATAACAAAACAAGCGACATATAATATTCACCTGTTCAAAATTGGACAAATATTGAGTTTTGCAAAAGGAAGCAACTATGAAATATGATATTACTAAGCCACTTACTAAAGGTGCAAAGCGTACTCTTGAGGCATTCACTAAAGAGATGTTTCTACTTTTATCTGAGAAGCCATTTGAAGAAATCACCGTCGGACAGTTGTGCGAAGCAGCGCAATACCCCCGTGCAACATTTTATAATTACTTTGACGATAAATATGATTTGCTCCACTACTGTTGGCAGGCACTTGCTGAGCAGGTAGGATTCAGTGATTATCATCATGCCGAAGAAAATGAAATGCTGTACCTTTATTTTGACCGAATTTATGATTTTACAAAGCAAAATGAAGCTGTTATACACAAGGTTCTTTTGCATAACAGCGAGGTTGGATATATGTTTTCAAGCTTCAGAAATTTTCTGAATAATACAATGCGTTTTATATTTAAAAGCTGCCCTGAAGCATCAAAAAAAGATATTCCGAACGAACTGCTTGCAGACCATTACAGCAACACACTATTCCTTGTGTGGCAGTGGACTGCAATAAAAAACAACTGCACAAAAGAACAGGCACATAAATATCTTTGCTTATTAGTCGGTAATTTGTGAATTTCTCTGTATATTCTCTACGAAAAAGAGCAAAATAATTATTGTGAAAAACGAGTAAAAGGATATTTCTTTTCACTCGTATTGACTTATGCACGAAGCGATTATTTGAATATCAGCCCATCAGTCTTTCAGTCAGTTTTCACACACGGATATGAAGATTTTGGTTATGATTAAGCAAAAATAACGCAGGACAGAATGATTGAATTTATGAATGAACATTATGAGTAATTAGTCTCAGCAGTCGTTTGCTACGACTTACAATATAGGCAAAACAAGCACAGCCGATTGGTTTTATCTCCGTTAGCTGTGCCTGTTTAATTTAAAACAATTATTGATTAGTGCTTTATGCTGCGTTAGCAACTTCACCCTTATTTTGTTTTGTCAGGGTGATTCAGTCTTTTATATTACTTCTTGCCCATTGCTTTTCTGATAAGAGCCTGTCCCTCGTCGGACTTCAGAACCTCAAGAACCGCCTTTGTGAAAAGATCGGACTTGGTGAAGGCATCCATCATCGAGCCTGAGTTCGACTGGGTTTCGCTCTGCTGCTTGACTGTTTTGGTGCGAACAGGTCGTTGAGCCTGTCTTTCTTCCTTTTCAGCTTCGGAAATCCATCTCGACATTGAGTCGTCTTCACCGCTAAGATAACCTACCGTAACACCAAAATACTCGGCAAGCTTTTCCTGCTGTGCCTTTGTCGGCGTAAGTTTTCCTGCCTCGAATTTATCAATAGTCATTTTCGGAAAACCGAGCTCCTGACAAAGTGCGAAACGGCTGACGCCCTTTTCCGTGCGAAGCTCCTCTATTCTTTTTGATATCTTTACCATTATTTTTACCTCATTTCAAGTTGATGTCTGATTATACTTAATTCTACCACAGATTATGCGCCGTGTAAAACACTTTCGGAGAACGCAAAACGACGGAGCTTACGCTCCGCCGTTTTGCTTGAAAAAGGAGATTTATGAAAAAGACTCATACGCGATATTATGTATTGGCTTCAAGCCAACCACGGTCACGGATCAGCCCTTAGCATTATTTCCGTTTCCGTTTTGTTGTCCGTTTGAATCGTTGTTATTTGGATTATTACCGTTGCTGTCCGTGCTGCTTGAAGAATCTGTGTCCTCAACATGCTCGGTAAGCGTTACAGTAATTTCGATGTCCTTCTCGCCTGTCAAAGCTCTGTCGACCTTGAGTGTGACGGTATCGCCGGGCTTCTTCTGAGTTACGACTGAAGTAATCGTTGTTGAAGATGTAACCTCTGTTCCGTCAATGCTTGTGATAACATCGCCCTTCTCAAGTCCTGCGCTGGTTGCCTCATCGGAATTTACCGAAGCAACGTACATACCTGAGGAAAGTCCGTACCACTGAGCTGTCATCGAGTCGATGTAAGTACCGCTGACACCAAGTGCCGCTCTGTCC
>CAVKLS010000246.1:0-3074 GCA_963657025.1 bacterium
CAAGCCGCAAGCCAAAAAAACCGATAAAATGGGCTTTGACCACTTCAAGGGTCATGTCGAGATAAGCGTGCAGATTGCCGATAAGGTGCTTGAGGATTTCGGCTATCCGTCGGAGCTCAAAGAGAATATTCACTTTGCCGTTTTACATCACGAGGAGAAAATCCCCGTTTCAAGGGCACGCATGAAGCTGCTTATGAACTGCGGCAATGAGGAAAAAATGCGGCTTTTCAATTCGCTCCAGTTCGCCGACAATCAGGCAAAGACCTTTTCGGTCGGCACAGGGAGACTGAATATCGAGATTGACGCTCATGCGCTTATAAACGATATTATCGAAAGCGGAGAATGCTTCAGCCTTAAACAGCTCGCCGTAAAGGGCAACGATTTGGTGCCGCTTGGCATAAGAGGCAAGGAAATTGCATTGACTCTCGATAATCTTCTTCTCGATGTTATAGCGGAAAAGGTTCCGAACGAGAAAGATGCGCTTTTGAAGTCGGCAGAAGAGATAATCACAGAAATCAGGAATAAGAATCCCGACTATCTGATTAATCTCAAGGAAGAATGCTCAAGCTTTGCCGAGAAATACGGCAAGCGATTAAAAGGCTGAATATAAACTAATACAATATGAGGTGACAGTTATGGATTTTGAAAAGTATTTAACCGTAAAAACCAAGCAAGGAGTAATCGAAGGAGATTTTTGCGCTGACGGCAAGGTGCGTGTGTTCAAGGGCGTTCCTTATGCAGAGCCGCCTGTCGGCAAGCTGAGATTTGCCCGTCCGCAACCGAAAAAACCGTGGATTGGTGTAAGGCCGTGCAAAAGCTTTGCGCCGCAAGCCATGCAGACTGACAAGACAAAGGGCGAGCTCTATCCGAAGGAGTTTTATTCTGTAGAAATGCCGCCGATGAGTGAGGACTGCCTCTATCTGAACATTTGGACGCCGACTGAAACAAACGGCGAAAAGCTTCCTGTGCTTATGTGGATTCACGGCGGAGCATATATGCACGGCTACGGCAGTGAGATAACAATGGACGGTGAGGGCTTTGCTAGCAAGGGCGTAATACTTGTGACAATTAACTACCGTGTGGGTGCACTTGGATTTTTTGCTCACGACGACCTCGAGAAGGAGAATGCAGAGGGCGTTTCCGGCAATTACGGTTATATGGATCAGATAGCCGCGCTAAGATGGATTCACGAGAATATCGAGGCATTCGGCGGTGATGCTGAAAGAGTTTCAATCGCGGGACAGTCGGCGGGATGCATGAGCGTTCAGACGATTATCTCAAGCGAAACGACAGCCGGACTTGTACACGGCGCAATTTTGCAGTCGGGCGGCGGAATACCGGGTTTTGCCGGAGATTATTCCAAGGACGAGCAGAAGAAAATGTCACTCGAGCTTATGGATATTCTCGGCGCAAAGAGCATAGAGGAGCTTCGTGAGATGTCGGCAGAAAATATTTGCTACGGCGGATATGCCGTGAATGAGAAGCACGAGGGACTTTGCTGGCGACCGAATGTGGACGGTTATCTTCTCAAGGACACGGTAGCAAATCTTGCGGTAAACGGAAAAATCCACAATATTGCGTATATGATAGGCTCGACGAAGGACGAGATGGGCGGCGGTACGGCAGAACTTCTCGCAGAAAGTGCAAAGAAATTTGCCCTCAATCAGGAAAAACTCGAAAAACCACCCGTATATGTTTACAGCTTTGAGCATGATTTGCCCGGAAGTGATGACGGCGCATTCCATTCCTCGGAGCTTTGGTACGAATTTGAAACGCTGAACCGTTGTTGGAGACCGATGACCGACGCTGATTATAAGCTCAGCCGAGAACTCAGCACCCATTTTGCGAATTTCGTCAAGAACCTGAATCCGAACAGTGAGGATGTATCTGAGTGGAGACCGTACAGAGAGAATGATAAATTTGTAATGAGATATATCTAAAAATTAAACCCAACCGAAAAAGCATGTCAGAGTCTGATGCTTCGGTTGGGTTTTGAATTTGTGACAAAAGAAATTATCTCTTTGTGATGTCCTTTGTGAGGTCTTTGATAACCTCGCCGCCGATGATAAGTCCGACGACCGACGGAACGAAAGCGTTGCTTCCGGGTACGCTTCTTCTCTGGGTGCATTTTCTTGCCGTACCGGGGGGGCAAATGCAGTGTGATTTACAGCTGATTGCCATGTCCTCAATAGGCTTGAGCGGCTGCTCCTTGGAGTAAACGACCTTAAGTTTTTTTACGCCTCTTTTTTTGAGCTCCGTTCTCATAACTCTTGCAAGCGGACAAACGCTTGTCTTATAAATATCGGTGACCTCAAATGCTGTTGGGTCAAGCTTATTGCCAGCTCCCATGGAGCAGATAATCGGAGTGTTTGCCGCTTTCGCATTCATGACAAGCGCAAGCTTTCCCGTGACGGTATCGATAGCGTCGACAATATAATCATACTGAGTGAAATCAAACTCATCAGCCGTTTCTGGTGTGTAGAAGGTTTTGAAAGTTGTCACCTTACAGTTGGGGTTGATATCGTGGATTCTCTCCTCGGCAACGTCTACCTTATACTTTCCGACTGTTTTTCTCGTGGCAATTATCTGTCTGTTGATGTTGGTAAGGCATACCTTGTCGTCGTCAATGAGGTCGATAGCACCCACGCCCGAGCGGGCAAGTGCTTCGACTGTGTATCCGCCTACGCCGCCGATTCCGAAAACGGCAACACGGGAGTTTTCAAGCTTCTTCATGGCTTCGTTTCCGAAAAGAAGCTCGGTTCTTGAAAAACTGTTCAGCATATATTCCCTTTCTTTCGCTTTTTGTAAAATCCGTTTTTTTTCAAAAAGCCATTTGGTAAAATTTAATTTGATTTCTGTGTAAATAATTCGGTTTGTACGCTTTTTTGAAGAGTGGAGAGTGGAGTTGAGTTTGAACGGAATTAGCTTTCTGTATTTTTCTTCCTGCTAACAGGTCGGATCGAAAAATGCCCGTCTGCGAACGCTTCGCTTTCTTGACGTATTTTTCTTTGCCTTTCTTCTTTTTATCGCTTCGCTCTGTTCTCTCGTTTTTAGTTTCTGCTGTTTATCTCTCT
>CAVKLS010000247.1:0-3073 GCA_963657025.1 bacterium
TGAATTACAAATAAAACGCAAAATATTTACGAATGAAACTAAATTAAGAGAGGATACATATGGAAAACAAAGAACAATTCGGAGCCTTGACAGAACGCATGAAACAATTCAGAGAAGAAATTCTGGATGAGAAGCCTTATATTGATGCTGAGCGTGCCATTCTTGCGACTAAGGCTTACAGAGAAAATCTGAATCAGCCTCGTGTGATGGCAAGAGCACGTATGCTCAAGACAATACTTGAGAATATGAGCATTTATATTGAGGACAAATCACTTATTGCCGGAAATCAGGCAACAAAAAACAGAAACGCACCGATTTTCCCCGAATATACAATGGAATTTGTGATGAATGAGCTTGATTTGTTTGAGAAGCGTGACGGCGATGTGTTTTATATCACAGAAGAAACAAAGCAGCAGCTCAGAGAAATTGCTCCGTTCTGGGAGAATAACAATTTGCGTGCAAGAGGAGAGGCACTTCTTCCCGAAGAGGTTAGCGTCTTTATGGAGACAGGCGTTTTCGGTATGGAAGGCAAGCTGAATGCGGGAGACGCACACCTTGCGGTTAATTACTCGAGAATCCTGTCAGACGGACTTAAGGGATACGAGAAGCGTGCTCTCGAGTGCAAGGCGGCACTTGACCTTACAGACCCTGACAGTATTGATAAGTATGTATTTTACAATGCTGTTCTTACGGTGATTGAGGCGGTTCATAATTTTTCGCTTCGTTACAGTAATCTTGCAAAGGAATTGGCAGAGAAGGAGGAGAATTCCGCAAGAAAAGCCGAGCTTTTCGAAATGAGCAGAATATGTGCAAAGGTTCCTTATGAACCTGTCGAGTCCTTCCGTGAGGCGGTGCAGTCCGTGTGGTTTATCCAAGTGATTCTGCAGATTGAGTCAAACGGTCATTCCCTGAGCTACGGAAGATTTGATCAGTATATGTATCCGTATTACAGCAAGGATATAAAAGAGGGCAAAATTGACGAATCGGAGGCGCTGGAGCTTCTCACATGTCTTTGGATTAAAACACTTACGGTAAATAAGGTTCGTTCTCAGGCTCATACGCTGAGCTCGGCAGGCTCGCCCATGTATCAGAATGTGACCATCGGCGGACAGACTGCCGATAAGAAGGACGCCGTCAATGCGCTGAGCTTCTTGGTGCTGAAATCCGTCGCACAGACAAGACTTACCCAGCCTAATCTTACTGTGCGTTATCACGCAAACATCGACAAAAGATTTTTTGACGAATGTGTTGAGGTAATGAAGCTTGGATTTGGTATGCCTGCATTGAATAATGATGAGATAATCATTCCATCCTTTATCGGCTGGGGAGTGAAGGAAGAGGACGCTTATAATTACAGTGCAATCGGATGCGTGGAAACAGCAGTTCCGGGAAAATGGGGATATCGCTGTACAGGAATGTCATATATTAATTTCCCGAGAGTTCTGCTCTGCGCTATGAATAACGGAGTTGACCTCACAAGTCAAAAGAGATTTACAAAGGGATACGGATATTTCACCGAAATGGAGTCTTATGAGGAGCTTCTTGCGGCATGGGACAAGACGGTAAGAGAGATGACCCGTTACAGTGTGATTGTGGAAAATGCTATTGATAAGGCATCCGAGAGAGATGTGCCCGATGTTCTGTGCTCTGCGCTGACAGATGATTGTATCGGCAGAGGCAAAACAATCAAAGAGGGCGGAGCGGTCTATGATTTCATCTCAGGTCTTCAGGTAGGAATCGCAAATATGGCAGACTGTCTTGCGGCAATCAAGAAGCTTGTCTACGAAGAGAAGAAAATCACAAGAGAAGAGCTGTGGAATGCACTTTTGGATGATTTCAAGTCCCCTGAAAATCAAAACATTCAAGAAATGCTGATAAATGAAGCTCCTAAATACGGAAACGACAATGACTATGTCGATAAGCTTATTGTTGAGGCTTATGACTCCTATATTGACGAAATTAAGAAATATCCGAATACACGATATAAGCGAGGTCCAATCGGTGGTATACGCTATGCGGGAACATCATCTATCAGTGCGAATGTCGGTCAGGGAATGGGAACTATGGCAACGCCTGACGGCAGAAATGCGTTTGAGCCGCTTGCTGAAGGCTGCAGCCCTGCACATAATACGGACAAAAACGGTCCGACCGCAGTATTTAAAAGTGTGTCCAAGCTTCGCACGGAGAAAATCACGGGCGGTGTGCTTCTGAATCAGAAAATGACGCCGCAGATGTTGTCTACAGATGAGAACAAGCAGAAGCTTGAAATGCTGATTCGCACATTCTTTAACCGTCTCCACGGCTATCATGTGCAGTACAACATTGTTTCAAAGGAAACGCTGATTGACGCACAGAATAATCCTGAAAAGCATAAAGATTTGATCGTTCGTGTAGCAGGCTACAGTGCGTTTTTCAATGTTCTGTCGAGAAAAACACAGGACGATATCATCGGAAGAACCGAACAGTCACTTTAAATAAAAGGAAAGGATATTTACCATGAAATTAATTATTGATGATGCTCACATTGATTTAATCAAAAAGATATATGAATATTATCCCGTTGACGGAGTAACCACAAATCCATCCATTCTCGCAAAGTGCGGAGGAAATCCTTATGAGGTTCTGAAAGAGATTCGTGCATTCATCGGAAACGAGGCAGAGCTGCATGTTCAGGTTGTTGCTAAAACCGCCGAGGGTATGGTCGAGGACGCTCACAGAATTGTTGCGGAGCTTGGCAAGAATACCTATGTCAAAATTCCGTCTGTACCCGAAGGCTTCAAGGCAATGAAGATACTTTCTGAAGAAGGAATTTTGATTACGGCAACAGCAATTTACACACCGCTTCAGGGCTTCCTTGCGGGAAAATGCGGAGCTTCTTATGCCGCACCGTATGTCAACAGAATTGACAATATGGGATTTAACGGTATTCAGGTCGCAAAGCAGATTCACGATATCTTTAAGAAAAATGACTTGAAAACAGAAGTGCTTGCCGCAAGCTTCAAGAATTCACAGCAGGTTTTAGAGCTGTGTGAGTATGGAATCGGCGCATCTACTGTCGCACCCGATGTGATTG
>CAVKLS010000248.1:0-3056 GCA_963657025.1 bacterium
ACCGTAGTAAGAGAGGGCGGTATTGCTGCCGCTGCATCAAGAATGGTATTCGGTAACAAGCTTGCTCTTGACTTTGAGAAGCTTTCCGACAAGGAAATGTTCGCTCCTAAGTCCGCTTGGATTGTTGCTGAGGGCAATGATGCACTTCTCAGTGAGTTTGACGGTGCAAAGGCAGTTGCTACAATCACCGATAACGATTACTTCACAATTGACGGTCAGCAGATTGAACTCGAGACAGCTGTACAGGCTTATATGAACACACTCGAGAAGATTTTCCCGAACAAGGCAGAGACAGTTGCTGTTGAGGCTGATGTCAAGCTTGATAACTCAAAGTATGTCGGTTCACCTGTCATCAAGACAGCTAAGCCGAAGGTATTTATTCCTGCATTCCCGGGAACAAACTGTGAGATTGACTCCGCAAGAGCGTTCGAGAAGGCAGGCGCAGAGGCTAACATCCTCGTTGTCAAGAACCTTTCCTCCAAGGCTATCGAAGAGACAATCGACGCTATGGAGAAGGCTATCAGAGAGTCACAGATCATCATGATTCCGGGCGGCTTCTCCGGTGGTGACGAGCCGGAGGGATCCGGTAAGTTCATCGCTACGACCTTCCGTAATCCGCAGATTGCAGACGCTGTTTCTGAGCTCCTCGAGAAGAGAGACGGTCTCATGCTCGGTATTTGCAACGGCTTCCAGGCTCTCATTAAGCTCGGTCTTGTTCCTTACGGAAAGATTACAACTCCGAAGCCTGAGGATCCGACTCTTACATTCAACACTCTCGGCAGACACGTTTCGAGAATGGTTTACACAAGAGTTACAAGCACGAAGAGCCCGTGGCTTTCGGGTGTTAACGCTGGCGATGTATTCAGCGTACCTGTATCTCACGGTGAGGGTAGATTTGTTGCTCAGCCAGAGGCACTCAAGAAGCTTATCGATAACAATCAGATTGCATTCCAGTATGTCGATCCGAACGGCAATCCGTCAGGCGATGTCACATGGAACCCGAACGGCTCCGTATGTGCAATCGAGGGTATCACAAGCCCCGACGGACGTGTTCTCGGTAAGATGGGTCACTCCGAAAGAAAGGGCGCAAACCTTTATAAGAATGTTCCAGGAGTTAAGGATCAGCTTATCTTCGAGAGCGGCGTAAAGTACTTTAAGTAATTGTTTGCAATAAGATAAATTAGAATCAGAGCGAGCCTCCCAAAAAGCGGAGGCTCGGCTTTTTAGGAATAAACATGAATATTCAACATATGAGAACATGGGCAGAGGTTGATCTTGATGCCGTTGCTCATAATTTTAATTCGGTAAAAAAAGCTGCGGGCACAAGGGTTTGCTGTGTTATCAAAGCAGACGCTTATGGTCACGGTGCCGTTATGCTTGCAAAGAAATATCAGTCTCTCGGGGCAGATTTTTTTGCGGTTTCAAATATAGAAGAAGCTATTCAGTTAAGAAGAGGGGACATCACTCTTCCGATACTTATTTTAGGCTATACGCCTGCTTCTGCGGCTAAAGAGCTTGCAGAGCAGAACATTTCCCAGTGTCTCTATTCACTCGACTACGCACGTGAGCTTTCAAAAGCAGCTCAAAAGGACGGCGTTACGGTTAAGGTTCATGTAAAAATAGATACGGGAATGTCAAGACTCGGATTTTTCTGTCAGAACATTGAGAGAGATTATTCCGTTGCCGATGAGATAGACGAAGCTGTTCATCTTCCCGGAATTGAGGCAGAGGGAATTTTCACTCATTTTGCGGTATCCGATGAGGGAGAAGACGGAGAGGCTTATTCAAAAGCTCAGTTTGAAAGCTTTTGCAGTATCATAGATGACCTCGAGTACAACGGAATCACTTTCAAATATCACCACTGCGCAAATTCTGCGGCTATTGAGGACTATGCAGATACACACCTCGATATGGTCAGAGCAGGAATCATTCTTTACGGTCTTGAGCCGTCCGATAAGGTGAAAAATCCGCTTGATTTGCATCCCGTACTTTCGCTCAAGTCAGTAATTTCTCACGTGAAGAGCATCCCTGCCAACACTGATGTCAGCTACGGAAGAACCTACACATCTGATAAAAAAATCCGTGTTGCCACCGTAGCAATCGGCTACGCTGACGGATATTTGAGAAAGTTCAACGCTTCGTCGGTTATCGTGCGCGGAGTGAAATGTCCAATTATCGGAAGAGTTTGTATGGACCAGCTTATGATAGATTTGGGAGATATGAGCGATGTCGGAATAGGAGAGGTCGTTACGCTTATCGGTAAGGATGCAGACGCAGAAATAACTGCCGATAATCTCGCAAAATACGCCGATACAATCAATTATGAGGTTGTGTGCGGAATCGGTGCGAGAGTTCCGAGAGTTTATAGCGAGAACGGCAAGGAAGTTCACGTGCTCGACTATATCTGTCCGGAGGAATAAGCGTTGATAAGAGAAATTAAAGATAACTTAAGGTCATCGTTTTCTCTCATTAATAAAAGCAAAGGAACGCTGTTAGCTTTTGAGCTTATCTACAAGCTGGCGGCATCCTTTGTTGTGCTTCCGCTTGTTATCTGGCTGATTACCAAGGTAAGCTCTGTTTCGGGATTCAAGATAATTTCTACGGAAAATCTATTGGGCGTAATATTTTCACCGCTTGTAGTTGCAACCTTCTTTTTGCTTGTCATCGTTTTGGGAGCGTTCACTGTAATAGAGATTTCATTTGTTACGCTTTGTTACACTCAGGCTGAAAATGATAAAGCAATATCGTTCGGACGAATGATTAAAACCGCATTGAGCGATTCAAGTCGTGTTTTCAAAGTAAAAAATCTGATATTCATACCGTTCTTTATCATTCTGATTCCCGCTTCCAATTCAGCCGTTATTTCAAGCCTTATCTCAGGCTATCCCACTGGTAATTTCATCGTAAACCGAGTGCTTTCTAACAACAAGCTGATCATGCTTGCGGTGGCGGTAATGATTATTGCGGCATTGTTTATTTTGCTTTATTCCTTTGTCTTTTTTGAGTATTGTCTTTACGACAGCAGTGCAAGGGGAGCGTTCAAGGGAGCAAAAAGG
>CAVKLS010000249.1:0-3053 GCA_963657025.1 bacterium
GCGATGTTCCGCTCGGAGACTATGTCTCAAGATTATTTGAAATAAAGGAAATTGACTGATGCAGACAAAAACAAAACCATTTGTTATATTTAAGGAATTTGCCGTGATGACCTTTGCAACGGCGATAATCGCATGTGCGGTATTTTTCTTTCTCTACCCAAGCAATGCTTCGGTAAGCTCGGTATCTGGACTTGCGATTGTTTTATCGAATTTTGTGCCGTTCTCCGTGTCGATTATCACGCTGGCACTTAACGTAGTGCTTCTTATAATCGGATTTATCACATGTGGCAACGAGTTTGGCGGAAAAACGGTTTACACCTCTATCCTTTTGCCAGTTTTTATGTGGATACTCGAGAGAATATTTCCTAACATGCAGTCGCTGACAGGCGATGCGGCACTTGACGTCGTTTGTTATGTTTTCTCGGTCAGCGTCGGACTTGCGATTCTTTTTAACATGAACGCTTCAAGCGGCGGACTTGATATTATCGCAAAGATAATGAACAAGTATCTTCACATGGATTTGGGACACGCCATGAGCCTTTCGGGAATGATAGTCGCTCTTTCGTCGGCATTTGCCTACGATATTAAGACGGTTATTTTGTCGGTTCTCGGCACATATGTGAACGGACTGGTGCTCGACCATTTCATTTTCTCGCAGAGCCTTAAAAGAAGAGTTTGTATTGTTTCTCCAAAACAGGAGGAAATCCGTGAGTTTATTCTAAACGAACTACATTCTGGTGCAACGATTTATGAGGCAATCGGTGCTTACCGCATGCAAAAGCACACGGAGATTATCACGGTTGTGGATAAATCCGAGTATCAAAAACTGATGAATTTCATTCAGAAAACAGACCCTCAGGCATTTGTTACGGTCTATAACGTAAGCGATGTCAGATACCGTTCAAAGCTGCTTGAGGAGAGATTGTTCTGACAGGTGATTTATGACAGAATTAAACGAAAAGCTGCCCGAGCTTAGGGCAAAGGCAATGGCACTTCCGCTTCAGCCCGGTGTTTATCTTATGCACGACAAGACTGGTAAAATAATCTATGTCGGAAAAGCAAAGGCACTGAAAAACCGTGTAAGTCAGTATTTCGGCTCTGACCGCAATCACGGCGAAAAGGTCAAGCGTATGGTACTGAATGTCGATGATTTCGAGTATATCGTGACAGACAGCGAGTTTGAAGCGCTTGTTCTTGAGAACAGCCTGATTAAGCATCATAAGCCGAAATATAACATTCTTCTCAAGGACGACAAGGGATATTCCTATATTAGGGTATCAGCAGGAGACTGGCCCAAAATCAGCGAGGCTAAGCAGATTTTGGATGACGGAGCAAAGTACATAGGACCCTATATGTCCTCGTGGACTATCAAGGAGACGATTGACGAGGCGCAGAAGATTTTTATGCTTCCGTCTTGCAACAAGCGTTTTCCGCAGGATTTCGGAAAGCAAAGACCGTGCCTTAATTATTACATCAAACAGTGTGCCGCACCTTGCAGAGGTAAAATGAGCAAGGAGGAGTACAATGAGGCTGTAAGCGAAGCGCTTGATTTTATCAAGGGTGGTTCGGCTGATACGGTAAAGAAGCTTTCGGCAAAAATGGAAGAGGCATCTGAGAATCTTGAGTTTGAAAAGGCAGCGAGAATCCGAGATACCATTGCGGCAATTAACCGCATGAAGGACAAGCAGAAGGTTGTCGAGAGTAAAGTAAGAGAACAGGACGTCATAGCTGTTGCATTCGGTAACACCAAATGTGTGGTTGCCGTGCTTAAATTCAGCGGCGGCAGACTTTATGACAGAGAGAATTTTAGCTTCACCGATATAGAAAATCTGTCGGAGCTAAGAGCAGAGTTCATTCGTCAGTATTATTCCGACAAGGATAAAATACCTCCTCAGCTTACCTTGGACGGAGAGTGCGACGACAAAGAGCTTTTGGAGCAGTGGCTGACGGAAAAGGCCGGAAAAAAGGTAAGTATTCATATTCCGCAAAAGGGTGACCAATTAAAGCTTGTGGAGATGTGCCGAAGTAATGCCGCAGAAAAGCTCTCAGAGGGAACGGGCAGCAGCGGAAAGGAGCTTTCAGCACTCGATGAGCTAGCAAGACTTCTGGGTCTTTCCACTCCGCCTGAATATATTGAATCCTATGATATTTCAAATCTCGGAGGCGGTGATAACGTTGCGGGTATGGTTGTCTTTAAGGACGGCAGACCGTACAAGGCGGGATACAGAAGATTTAAGATAAAAACCGTAAGCGGTCAGGACGACTACGGCTCTATGCGAGAGGTTATCGAGAGAAGGTTTTCTGAGTATTATATTCACCGCTCATTAAAGGACGGAGACTACTTTGGCACCTTGCCTGATTTAATCCTTCTTGACGGCGGAAAGGGACACGTCAATGCTGTTTTGCCGGTTCTCGAGAGAATGCATATAGATGTGCCGTGCTTCGGTATGGTCAAGGACGACAGTCACCGTACCCGTGCAATTGCCGTGAGCGGAGGCGAGATTGCGATAAACTCGACAAGACAGGCTTTCACACTCTGTTCGCTTTTACAGGACGAGGTGCACAGGTGGGCTATCGGCTACCACAGACAGCAGAGAAAGAAATCCACTATTTCATCTACGCTGAATGAAATACCCGGAATGGGTGAAGCAAGGTGCAGAGCACTTCTCAAGTACTTCAAGACGATTAAGGCAATCAGCGAGGCAGACCTTGAGGAGCTTATGAGCTGTCCGAAAATGAACCGACCCAGTGCAACAAATGTCTATCGTTACTTTCACCCAGAGGAAACCGAAAGCACGGAAGATGAAGCTTGATAATCAAAAATGTCCCGCATTTGTGTGGGACATTTGCATTTTGATGTGATGAATTTCTTTTAGCACTTGTTACTGAAAAGGCTGTGAATAGTTTGCATTTATGCAAAATTTTGCCAAAATTGATATTAACATAAAACTATTGAGTGCTAAAAACTTGACAACAAAGCCAAAAAATGCAATAATAATCAGACGAATAGGTAAAAGTAGGTATAATTATGAGAATAATCACCGGCTCTGCAC
>CAVKLS010000250.1:0-3053 GCA_963657025.1 bacterium
CCTTGGGTGCGTCCCCCTTGGTAAGCGCCGACTTAGTCGCATGATATACAGCGTCGAAAACGGGGCGTTCGTTCGTGAATCTCACTTCAAGCTTGGTCGGATGAACATTGACGTCCACCTGAGAGAAATCCATCTGCAAATGAAGCACGCAAGCGGGAAATTTCCCCACCAGAATGGTGTTTTTGTATGCCTCGTCAAGTGCCGCCATTGCTGTTTTACTGCGAACACATCTGCCGTTGATAAAGAAATTCTGCATATTTCTGTTCGGTCTTGCACAGTGCGGCGATGAAATGAAACCGTAAACTCTTATGCCGCCGAGAGTATAATTGACGGGAATGAGACCGCTTGTAAAATCCTTGCCGAAAACAGCGTAAATCGAAGATTTCAGCTTGTTGTCACCCGGAGTATGAAGCGTCTCCTTGCCGTCACGGATAAATCTGAACGAAATTTCTGGGTGAGACAAAGCGACCTTATCTATAATTCTCGCAACGGAATTGCCCTCGGCAACGTCCTTCTTGAGAAACTTCATTCTTGCCGGCACATTGAAGAATAAATCACGCACGATAATGGTTGTTCCGTCGGGACAGCCCGCATCGTTAATTCCCGTTATCTCGCCCGCATCGCAAACGGCTCTTGTGCCGCACTCTGCCTCTCTCGGCTTTGTGATAAGCTCCACATGAGAAACGGCTGAAATCGAAGCGAGCGCCTCGCCTCTGAAGCCGAGCGTACCGATGGAATCAAGGTCGGACTGGACGAGAACCTTGCTTGTGGCGTGTCTTAAGAACGCAACAGCCACGTCCTCACGGTCAATTCCGCAGCCGTTGTCGGTCACACGCATAAAGGTTATGCCGCCGCGGCAAATCTCAACCGTTATGGCAGACGCTCCCGCATCAATGGAATTTTCGACAAGCTCCTTTACTACGGAAGCGGGTCTTTCTACAACCTCGCCAGCCGCAATGAGCTCGGCTACATGTTTATCAAGAACATTAATTTTTGGCACAGGAAACACCTGCCTTTCTTTTATTTTACTTCAGCATGCTTGTTATCTCAAAGAGAACATTCATGCACTGCATGGGCGTCATTGCGTTGACGTCGATATTTTTAAGCTTTGCGATAACCGCATTGTCGGGAGTATCCATAGTCAGCTGCATCAGCTCTTCTGCCTTTGATTTTTTCGGTGCGGACTTTTGTCCCTCGCCGCTTTCAAGACTTTTGAGCACCTGCTTTGCACGATTCAGCACCTTATCGGGCACGCCCGCAAGCTTTGCCACCTGAATACCGAAAGAATCGTCCGCACCGCCGGGGATAATTTTTCTCAGGAACGTTATGTCGTCGCCGTGCTTTTTGACTGCAATATTATAATTTTTAACTCCGGGCAGAATATCCTCAAGCTCCGTCAGCTCGTGGTAATGAGTCGCAAAAAGCGTCTTTGCGCCCAAGTTTTTCTTGTCGTGAATATACTCGATAACCGCCCTTGCGATGCTCATTCCGTCATATGTCGAAGTGCCTCGACCGATTTCATCGAGAATGATAAGGCTGTCCTTTGTGGCGTTTTCGAGAATTTCCGCCACCTCGCTCATTTCGAGCATGAAGGTGGACTGTCCAGCCGACAAATCGTCGCTCGCACCGACTCTCGTGAAAACGGCGTCCACGATGCCGATTTCCGCACTTCTCGCAGGAACAAACGAGCCTATCTGAGCCATTATGACAATCAGAGCCACCTGGCGCATATACGTGGATTTACCGGCCATATTGGGGCCCGTGATGATCGCCATGCGGTTATGATTTTCGTCAAGCTCCGTGTCATTCGGCACGAACTGAGCATTTTTCATGAGTGCCTCGACAACGGGATGTCTGCCGTCCTTTATCGATATTCTTCCGCTTAAGTTTACTGTCGGTCTCGTGTAGCTGTATTTCACGGCAACGGACGCAAATGACGAGATAACATCAAGCTCGGCAATAGCCTTTGCCGTCTCCTGAATTCTCTTTAGCTCGTCTGCAATCGCTTTTCTTATCTGCTCGAAAAGCTGTCCCTCGATGACAAGACTTCTCTCTCTTGCGCCGACTATGCGGTTCTCGAGATTTTTCAGCTCCTCTGTTATGTATCTCTCGGCATTTGTGAGCGTCTGCTTTCTTATGTATCCCTCGGGCACCATGCTCTTGTAGGAATTTGTTACCTCGATGAAGTAACCGAAAACCTTGTTGTAGCCTACCTTAAGCTTGGGGATTCCCGTGGCTTCCTTTTCTCTTGCCTCAATCTCCGCAATGAGAGTTTTGCCGCCGTTCATATCGTCCCGAACGCTGTCAAGCTCTTCTGAAAAGCCCTTGCGGATGATTCCGCCCTCACGAACGGAGAAAGGCGGATCGTCCACTATCGAAGAATCGATAAGCTCTCTGATATCCTCTGCGGCGTCTATTCTCTCGTTCATTTTTTTCAGCAGTGTCGCATTCAAGCCGCCGAGAACATTTTTCAGCTCAGGCAGCTTTGAAAGAGCCATGCAAAGCGAGCGCAAGTCACGACCGTTAGCCGAACCGTAGACGATTCTCGTCATTATTCTCTCGAGATCGAAAATACCCGTAAGCTGCTCGATTATCGAATCAGCCTTTTCTCTGTCGTTCACAAGCTCCTCGGTGGCATTCTGGCGCAAAATAATCCTTGCGGGGCTCATAAGCGGCTGCTCAATCCACGAGCGGATGAGCCTTTTTCCCATTGCGGTTTTGGTTTGGTCGAGAACCCACAGAAGCGAGCCTCTTCTCTCCTTGTTGCGCATGGTCTCGAGAAGCTCGAGGTTTCTCCTTGCGTTCATATCAAGACGCATCGTCTTGTCCTCGGAATAAAGCTCTATATTGTTTATTCTCTCAAGACCGCTTATCTGAGTGCGGCTGAGGTATCTTATCAATCCGCCCACAGACAGCACAATTACGGAGCTGTCCGATAAAGAAAGCCCCGTGAATTTGTCGAGTCCGAATTGCTTTATGAAAACACGGTCGGAAGACTCATAGTCCTTTTCGTCGAGACATTCAAGCGAAGCGGAAAGCTTCTCTTTGATGAA
>CAVKLS010000251.1:0-3031 GCA_963657025.1 bacterium
GCTTCAACTACGGTCGCTTCGCTCCCTAAAAGCACTTCGTGCTTTTGGTTAAGCCTCCAAGCCTTTCTTCTTTATTATCGCTTCGCTCTGTTATTCTGTATTTCTCTTTCTGCTTCGCTTTTCTCTCGTGGGCTCTGCCCACACCCGTTCGCTTTTTGTAAAAAGCGAAACAAAAACTTTTGTGTTTTTTCTGTGTTCTTTATTTATCTGTATGCATAAAATTCGGCTGTCAAAGCCCAACCACGAACGCTTTGCGTTCTAAAATGCTTCGCATTTTGGTTAACTTTGACAGCCTTTCTTCTTTATTATCGCTTCGCTCTGTTATTCTGTATTTCTCTTCTGCTTCGCTTTTCTCTCGTGGGCTCTGCCCACACCCGCACGCTTTTTGTAAAAAGCGTGGCAAAAAATTTTGTGTTTTCTCCTTCTGTTTTTCTCTTATGCTGTAAAGCCTTCAAATATGCTTATACAGCCGTCTCTTTTCAGCTCATCGTGCGTTTTTCTGTCCCTTACCGTCCACGACACTTCTTTTATTCCAAACAGCTTCTTACACACCCTCAGACTTACATTTCCTCTCGCATGATAATCATATGCTTCAAAGTCGGGTCTTGCGTAAAAGTTCGACATTAGATTTCTTCCCATAAACGCCATTATCGGATTCGGCGTCTCAGGGTCCTTCGATGTGAAATGTGCCATCAGCTGACCCCTTATTACCTCGGGGTGGTTCTTTTTGAACCAATGGACTATTCTCGGATGAAAGCTTTCTATACAGTAAAGTCCCTTATAGTCCTTCAATACCTCCCAGCCTCTTTCGCACAGCTCGTCGATTTTATCGTATCCCTTAAACTCGATTATCATCGGTGTTTTTCCGTCCACCTCTTTGAGCACGTCACTGAAAAGCGGGCATGAATACTCTGTATCGTAAAGGTGGATTTTATTCAGCTCCTCGAGTGTTATATCTGATATTTTCTTATCCACTCCGCATATTCTCTTGAGGCTGTTATCGTGATGCACCACCACATATCCGTCCTTTGTCATCTGCAGGTCGTACTCCATTCCGTAGCCGTGCTTCACTGCATTCTTGAACGCCGCCATACTGTTTTCGGGAATTCCCTTTTCTTTATCGTGATATCCTCTGTGGGCATAGTCCCATTTCTCAAGCTCCTTAAATGACGGGCGGTTAACTATTCTCGGTGCGATTCCCCACATCCAAAACAAAGCTAAAATCACTATTATACACGCTACAACTATCACAACTGTCATTCTTTCTTCTCCTTTTGTATTTTCTTGCTTACTCGCTGAATATGGCTCCCGTTATCGAGAGCCATATCTTTCGTTATCAGAGCTTAGAAAGCTCTTTATAGCATTGTTTGAGAGCCGGATAAAGACTCTTATATACACCGTAGTACTTTTCATACTCCGGTACATTTTCTTCTATCGGCTGCTGCTCGGGGTTTGTCTTTACAAGCTCCTCACAAGCCTTTTCCACGCTTTCGTAAATTCCTGCGCCGACCGCCGCAAGGATAGCAACTCCCAGTGCGGGGCCTTCCTTGGACACAACGGTTTTAACCGGGCAATTATAAGTATCTGCAAGCATCTGTCTCCAAAGCTTGCTTGTTCCGCCGCCGCCGCAAGCGAGCATTTCATCGATTTCGATTCCCATTTCTCTCAGGACTTCAATGCTGTCACGCTGCGAGAAGCTGACGCCCTCCATTACGGCTCTGAGCATATCGTACTTTGTGTGCATTCCGCTCAAGCCGAAAAATACGCCGCGGCAATCGGGGTCGAGGTGCGGTGTTCTCTCACCCATAAGGTACGGAAGATAGATAAGCTTATTTGAGCCGATAGGCGATTTCTCCGCTTCTTTGTCCATAAGGTAATAAGGGTCAACCTTCATGCCCTTAGCGGTTCCGATTTCTTCCTGACAGAAATTATCTCTGAACCACTTAAGAGAAAGTCCAGCCGCCTGAGTGACACCCATTACGTGCCAGGCACCCGGAACGGCACAGCAGAAGGTATGGACTCTGCCCTTGCTGTCAATCTTGATGTTGTCGGTATGAGCGAAAACAACTCCGCTTGTACCGATTGTTGTGAAAGCTTTTCCCTCGGTGACAACACCTGTTCCGACAGCGGCAGCGGCATTGTCGCCCGCTCCGCCGACAACTATCGTGCCCGCCTTAAGGCCTGTTAAAGCGGCTGCTTCTTCGCTTACAACACCTGTTACCTCAGGGGATTCATATACCTTTGGGAGCAGGCTCATATCGATATCGAGCTTATCGCAAACCTCCTTAGACCAACAGCGGTTTGGAATATCGAGAAGCTGCATACCGGAAGCATCGCTGACTTCTGTGGCGAAATCGCCTGTGAGCATATATCTGACATAATCCTTAGGCAGAAGAATGTGAGCGCATTTATCGTAAATTTCAGGCTGATTGTTTCTTACCCAAAGGATTTTAGAGGCAGTGAAGCCTGTGAGAGCCGGATTAGCCGTAATCTCAATAAGTCTTTGAGCACCGACCTTTTCGGTAATCTCGGCGCACTCCTTACCTGTTCTCTGGTCGCACCAAATGATAGAGCGGCGAAGAACCTTTCCGTCAGCGTCCAACATAACAAGACCGTGCATCTGACCCGAGATACCCAGACCGGCAATATCCTCATTGTTCACGCCTGAAGATTCAATAACAGATTTAATGGTATCGCAAGCAGCATGCCACCAGTCGAGGGGATCCTGCTCAGCCCAGCCGTTCTGAGCCTGATAGAGAGGATATTCCACAGTAGAAGAGGAAATGACCTTGCCCTTTTGATCGAATAAAACTGTTTTGGTACCGCTTGTACCCAAATCCACACCGATTAAATATTTCATGATTTAAACTCCTTCCGATGAGCATTAGAACTCTTACCTTAATTATATAGCGTTGCATTGTTTTGTCAAAAAGAATTTTATGTGAAAGTTAGAAGAAAAAGAACATACGGAGAAGAAGACACAAAAGTTTTTGCCACGCTTTTTACAAAAAGCGTGCGGGTGTGGGCAGAG
>CAVKLS010000252.1:0-3003 GCA_963657025.1 bacterium
TTATAGTGCTCCTCCATGCTTATGTGAGCATAATTCTCCTGTGTAACCTTATGACCCATTGAAAGACCATTCCACATGCTCTGCAAAAGCTCTTTCATCGCATCGTTGTCAGCCGCCGTCCATATTGCCATATGGAACTCCTGGTTCTGTCGGCTGTAGCTTGTGCTGTCGTCCTTTGAAAGTGCCTTTTCTGCCTCGAGATAAGCCTCTTTGACAGCCGTAATGTCGGCATTTCTTCTGCAAACAAGAATTACGGCAGCCTTTTCGAGTGCGGCACGGGTTTCGTAGTGATCACGAAGTCTCTTCTCACTCATTCCAAGAACTATTGCGCCACGGTTTGGGCGAAGCTCTATGAGCCCCTCTCTCTCGAGCATCTGAAAAGCCTCACGGATAGGTGTAGCCGAAACGCCAAGCTGCTTAGCTGTATCTTTAAGCGTGAGCTCCTGTCCCTCCTCGAACTGATGGCTGAGTATCGCCTCTCGAAGAGCAGACGCAACTCGGTCACGTGCGGGAAGCATCTGAATGGGATTTAGCGGGGATAAGCTCATCTATCAAGCTCCTTTGCCGCCTTATCGGCTAAATCATTGTAATACTTGCGGATGTACGGCACAACCTCTCTTCCCTCGTTGAAGGCATCCACAATAGCCTGATTGTTCGGCTTCAAATCCTCGTCTGTAAAATCAACGAGTGTGGCAAGAGCCTTGAGCAGCATTCTGCGCTGAATCTCAAAGCGCTGACTTACTGCCGGATTATCGAGTGACTCTGCGATAGCAAGATGAAAATCCCAGTCGGTAGTAAGCTCGGGTAAACCTTTCTCACGAAGTGTAGGCTCGGCGAGTGTGTAAATCTCGCACTCCATAGCTGCCAACACGGCAAAGCTCTGTCTTATTCTGCTTGCCCTTGCTCCGACAACCTTAATATGTCTGTTCGGAAGTCGAATTAAAAGTCCCTCATTCTGTAATTGCTGCATAGCTTCTCTGACGGGAATTCGGCTGATACCCAGCTGAGCCGCAATGTCCTCTTGTCTTAATTCCATTCCGTCAGTAAGTGTACCTCTGTAAATCTCACGGCGAAGTGCGTCCGCCGCCTGATCCTTCAAAGGAACAACAGTAACATTATCCATACTCAAATTCTCCTTTCTGTTCTGTCTATTATCAATATTGTATACAATATCGGTCATACAGTCAAGTACATTATAAAGTATTTTTGGGCTGTTAGTCAACTTTTGTAAATAAACTGTAACGTAAAATTAATAAAAAATAAATATTCGGGCAAAGAAAAAAGCCACAGCATAAGCTGTGGCTGGCGCAGAAGGAGGGATTTGAACCCTCGCGCCGGTTTCCCGACCTACTCCCTTAGCAGGGGAGCCCCTTCACCACTTGGGTACTTCTGCAAGCTGGTGAAGTTATTAAAATAACTTTTCTCTTTTGAAAAGAGATGGCGGAGAGAAAGGGATTCGAACCCTTGGTACGTCGCCGCATCACTAGTTTTCAAGACTAGCTCCTTAAACCACTCGGACATCTCTCCGTATCAAGCTCCACAATAATACCACGAATTGCGAAGTGTGTCAAGCTTTTTTTCAAAAAAATCAATATTTTGTAAAAGGCTGAAAAAACGGCTCTTCCCTTGAGAAAAAGCCGTTTTCATTTTAAACGTAGTAATTGTCTATTGAGGGATTGCTCATATCAATCGTGTAAACATTGCTGAAGCTGCCGTATATTTTCTTGCCATTGCGCACGGTGTACGCTCTGACTTTATAGTAGTACGCACCGCTCTTCTTGAGATTTCCTCTCTTGAAAACAGGAGACTTTGTTGTCTTGACAAGCTTAAATCCGCTCACCGAGGAATAGCCGGAGCACCAAACCTCATAGTACGTGGCTCTCTCAACCTTATTCCAAGTGAGCTTCAGTGTTCCGCCCGAAACCGTAACACGAGCGGAGGGCTTCCACATTGTGGTTTTGGCACTTCTTATCGTGGACGAATTTCCGCTATAGGTTTTATTTTTATAAACTGTATATGGCACAACCTTGTAGTAATAGGTCTTGTTGAACGAAAGGTATGTATCGTAGAAACAGCTTGTCGTGTTCTTCGTGATTGTCTTTCTCAGCGAATAAGTTCCGTTCTTTGAGGTGGAACGGTAAATTTTATATCCCGTGCAAGCGGAATTTGTCGACCAGTACACCTTTATGCTGTTGCAGCCTCTGCTCATCGCACTGAAGGACTTTATCTGAGGATTTCCGACAGTCACTTCACATTTAGCCGACAATGAACCGTCGCTTGATTTTACCGTAATTGTAGCTTTGCCTATGCCAACCGCCGTAAGCTGACCGCCCGAGCTTACCTTAACGACATTCGTGTTTGAAGAAGACCACTTGACCGAGAGTGACGATGGCGTGACCTTTGCACTCAGACGTGAGCTTGAACCGATAGAGAGACTCAAATTCGACTTGCTTATGGTGAGACTTTTTTCAGGTGAGGTCTTGATTATAATATAATTCCTGTAAGAAAGGTTATTAATCGGCTCAATTACATTCGCATGGGTCGACTGCCACGCTTTGTTATCTCCTACATAGTCTCCCCAATAAATCATGAGGTGGTTGTCCTGACCGTAAGGAAGAGAATTAGGCTTATCGGTAAATCCCAAGATAAGGTCGCCCTTTTCAAGGTGACCGCTGTAAAGCATGGAATTCAAGTCAGAATAGACATAGGCTCTCAAGTTGCTGTACTGAAGCATGAGGTACCAGTTGCTTGCTCCCGCCATGGCGTCGTAGTATCTTCCCGAGCCCCAATAGTAAATATCGCCCTTTCGCATAAATTCCATCATGGCACTCTCGTTAAGTCCTGCCATTCTGCAAGCATGAGCGACAAATCCCGAACAGTTAAGACCTGCGGTGCCGTTGTAGCTTGTGTCGCCGTTCGGTGACTGGTAATCACCGGAAATATATCTCGTTCCGAGATAATAATTATCATGCTCATGAGAAGAAAGCCAGTTCACAAGGCTTT
>CAVKLS010000253.1:0-2990 GCA_963657025.1 bacterium
CGGTACAACTCTTCACGGCCAGAAGGAGCAGGGTCAGACAGGTTTATACAGATTATAAGGAGCTCCTTGCAGATCCAGAGATTGACTGCGTACATGTTCTTACACCAAACGTAGCTCACTCCGAGATTTCTGTTGCTGCTCTCGAGGCTGGCAAGAACGTTCTTTGTGAGAAGCCAATGGCTGCTACAATCGAGGACGCTCAGAGAATGCTCGATGCACGTGACAGAACTGGCAAGATGCTCACAATCGGTTATCAGTACAGACACTTCCCGGTAAACGCTACAGCTAAGGCTGTTGTTGATGAGGGTTGGATTGGCGAAGTCTACTATGCAGAGGCTTGCTACCTCAGAAGAAGAGGCGTTCCTACATGGGGTGTATTCACAGATAAGTCCAAGCAGGGCGGCGGTCCGCTTATCGATATCGGTACTCACTGCCTCGACCTCACACTCTGGATGATGAACAACTATGATATCGACTATGTCGTAGGTACTTCCTTCGAGAAGCTCGGTACAACTCTTCACGGCCAGAAGGAGCAGGGTCAGACAGGTCCTAACGGTGAGGATCTCAGCTGGAATGCTGACACATATGAGGTAGAGGATTCCGCATTCGGTCACATCAAGATGAAGAACGGTGCTGTTATCAACCTTAAGGCTTCATGGGCTATCAACGGCTCTGACGACTGGGCAGACAACGAGGCTACAGTTACACTTTGCGGTACTAAGGGCGGTCTCGACACAAGAACAGGCGTTGTTAGACTCAACCACATCGTTGGCGGACAGCAGTCCACAACAATCGTTGGTAAGAAGATTGAATCCTACATCCCCGGCTATTCCATGGGTCCTGCACCTATTTCCAAGGAGCACGAGATCTGGGTTAAGGCTAATAAGGGCGAGGGCGAGCTCTTTGTTACAGCTGAGCAGGCTATCACAGTTACAAAGATCCTTGCTTCTATCTACAAGTCATCTCAGACAGGCAAGATGGTTAAGTTCGACGAGAACAACAACCCAATCGAGGACTAATTTAAATAAAATTAGTATCGCTTGATTTAAACGACTGATGTTATGTGGTTTTGCGTGAGCGAAACCACATAATTTTTTAACTAAGAAAGGTTGGATTACAATGGATAACATTAATCTTCAGTTATATTCATTCGGCAACGAGGAAAACGAGAAGGACCTCACTCTTCTCGATAAGATCCGCATCACAGGAGAAATGGGCTTCAGCGGCGTTGAGTTTGCTGGCGGCTACGATGATATTCCCGTAGAGACCATGAAAAAGGCTCTTGCCGACGCAGGCTTAAAGGCGGTTTCCGCTCACTGCGGACTTGACAAGCTTGAGCATGACCTCCCCTACCTCGCCGAGCTCGGTGTTAAATTCATCATTTGCCCGATGGCTGCTTTCAATACTGTTGATGAGGCTAAGGAGCTTGCCGAGGATCTCAATGCGTTCGCAAGAAAGTGCGCACCTTACGGAGTGAAGACAGGCTACCACAACCACACAGACGAATTCTACAAGGTAGACGGAAAATATCTCTTTGACTGGCTCATGGAGTTCTGCACAGAGCCGAACATCATGTTTGAGATTGACTGCGGCTGGTGTTCAGCTGCAGGAGTAGATCCTGTTGAGTACATCAATGCTCACGCAGGAAGAATCGGAGCAATCCACATCAAGGAGAACAACGCTGTTATCGGTGCTGAGTTGCCTGAGTCAAGACACGCAACAAAGCCGAAGTGGGACATCAAGACAGGCGAAGACGGAAAGCCGATATTCCCACCTGAGTTCCTCGCAATGATTGAAATGCACGAGAAGCTCAACTGCCCACAGGGTCAGGGAATTGTTGACTGGAAGGCTGTCAAGGCTGCCGCAGATGCTCAGTATGATGATGTTATCTATGTTGTAGAGCGTGAAGCAAGCTACAACGAGCCGAAGAACAGAATCGAGTGCATCAAGACCGATATCGCATGGCTCAAGGCTAATGTTTAATTTTTAATGCTTAACGTAAAACTTCCCTCGCTATAAACGAGGGAAGTTTTCTTATGCCAAAAATCAAAACGCAACGTCAATCAGGCGTTTCGTATATTCCGACTGCGGAGATTTAATCAGCTTTTCGGGTGTGCCCTCCTCTGCGATTTTTCCGTCCTGCATCACAATCACACGGTCGCAAAAGGACTGCACCAATGCGAGATTATGACAGATGAAAAGAAAGGAAAGCTTCTTTTCACGCTTCAGTAACTGCAAAAGCTCCATAATCTGCTGTTGCACGGTAACATCGAGCGCACTTGTCGCTTCATCGCAAATTAAAATTCTCGGCTCAATCGCAAGCGCACGGGCAATAGCCGCCCTCTGGCACTCTCCGCCGCTCATTTCATGCGGATATCTTGCGGCATATTCGGCTGAGAGACCGCATTTCTCCAAAAGCTCCGCTGTGCGCTTCAGCCGCTCCTCTTTTTTCATGCCCTTGTTTCGCAAGCTCTCGCCTATGCCGTATCCGATGGTTTTTCTTGGGTCAAACGAAGACACGGGCGACTGAAACACCATTTGCATCTGAGAATACACTTCACGAAGCTTCTTTCCTCTTGCTCTCGTTATGTCCTGTCCGTCAAAGAAAATCTTTCCGCTGTCGGCATATCTAAGTCCTGTGATAAGCTTGACGAGCGTGCTTTTTCCGCAGCCGGATTCACCGACAATACCCAGCGTTTCACCCTCATAGAGAACAAAGCTGACATGATCGACAGCCGCAAACACCGTTTTGTCTTTATCCTCAAAACGCCTTGTAAGGTCTTCTGTTTTCAGCAATTCCTTCATCACTTATGTCCTTTTCAGTCTTGGCACGGCGGCAAGAAGCTTTTTTGTGTAGCTGTTCTTCGGCTCATTCAAAACCTTATTTGCCGAACCGTACTCCATGATTTCGCCGTCCTTTAAAACAAGAATATTATCTGCCATTGCCGACACAACTGAAATATCGTGTGTGACAAGCATGATTGCCGTAC
>CAVKLS010000254.1:0-2986 GCA_963657025.1 bacterium
CTTTGATGAAATCGGCAACCCTGTTAAATGAAAGCACCTCGTTATTTATAAGTATCTCTCTCGGAGAGAATTTCGACAATTCTCCTATGATGTGAGAAGAAATCTCCTCGGGGAGACTGTCGGTAAATTCCGTCGCCGACATCTCGCCCGTCGAGACATCGGCAAAGCAAATGCCCGTGCTCTCGGAGCTTCTGTAGATACTGCAGATGTAGTTGTTTCTTGATTCGTCCAGCATACTGCCCTCGATGACAGTACCCGGAGTGATAACTCTTATGACCTCTCGCTTGACTATTACCTTTGCAAGGGACGGGTCTTCCATCTGCTCGCAAATGGCTACCTTATAGCCCTTTTCGACAAGCCTTGCGATGTAGCTCTCTGCGGAATGAAACGGCACGCCGCACATGGGTGCCCTCTCCTCCTGACCGCAGTCTCTGCCCGTCAGGGTGAGCTCCAATTCCCTTGAAGCCGTCTTGGCGTCATCGAAAAACATCTCGTAGAAATCGCCGAGTCTGAAAAACAGCAGAGTATTCGGATATTTTTTCTTAACCTCAAAATACTGCTGCATCATTGGTGAGAAATCAGCCATTTTCTCTCCTATTCAAGCCTTTATCAGTGGCAGCCGCCGCAGGATGAGCAGTTGCCGCCGCAGCTTGCGGCAGCGTTGTAGTCGGCTGTCTCGGGATCTGCGCCCTCTGCGCACATACCGATGATTCCCGTTACTCTCTGAACGAAGTTGTCAAGCTCTGTCTTAGCCTCGTTGTATGCTGTCATGTTGGGATTGCCCATAATGCCCGCATAAATCTCACGAAGCTCCTCGTTCATCTTAGCGATTTTCTCCTCGTCACGGTCTTCCTTCTGAGCCTCGTTGTTTATAGAAAGTCTCTTGAGGTTGAAGTCACCGATAGCGTCCTGAAGCGACTTATCGTTGTCGGCAACTCTTGTTACCTCCTGAAGTCTGATATATCTCTCGTCTTCCTGAATTGCCTTTCCCAAGGCTCTTGCTGCTTCGATAATATCCATTGTAATTTCTCCTGTTTAAATTTTCTTGTGTTTATTTATTGTTATTCGGAGACTAATTCTCCCTTTAAAATCCAGTTTCTTGCCTCTGTCACCTTGACCACGGCAAATTCTCCTATCAGACTGTCGTCACCCGGGAACTCGACAATAATGCTCGAGCCTGTTCTTCCCGACAGAAGTCCCGTCTTGGGGTTCTTCTCCTCGACGAGAACTCTCTCGACCGCACCAACCATTGAAGCGCATCTCTCGGCTGCTATTTTCTCCTGAGTTTTAAGTAGCTCCGAGAACCATCTTGACTTCTCCTCGGCAGGAATCGGGTCTTCCATTTTCTCTGCTCTCGTGCCTTTTCTCGGTGAGAAAATAAACGTGAAGAGTGATGTGAACTTAACCTCCTCGATTAAGCTCAATGTATCCTTGAACTCCTCGTAGGTTTCGCCCGGGAAGCCGACGATTATATCAGATGTAAGCGACAAATCGGGCATAAGGCTCTTTGCGTAATTAATAAGCTCGAGATACTTCTCTCTGTCGTAGTGACGGTTCATAGCCTTTAGAACCCTGTCGTTGCCGCACTGACACGGAAGATGAACATAATGCGGAATATGGCGGCTGTTTGCTATGACCTCAAAAAGCTCGTGAGAAGCGTCCTTTGGATGAGATGTCATAAATCTTATGCGATAGTCGCCGTCAATGGCGTCAAGGCGTCTCAAAAGCTCCGAGAAATTGATATCCTCGTCAAGTCCCTTTCCGTAGGAATTTACATTCTGACCGAGAAGAGTAATCTCCTTGTAGCCCTCGTCCACAAGCTCCTTGAACTCTTTGATAATATCCTCGCTGCGGCGGCTCTTCTCTCTGCCTCGCACATACGGAACAACGCAGTAGGTGCAGAAGTTATCGCAGCCGTACATAATCGTTACCCACGCTCTGCTCTTTCCGTCTCTTCTTGTCGGAATGTCCTCGATAATCTCCTTGGACTCCTGACCTCTGACGAAAATGCGCTTTGACTCCGAGACACAGGTATACATCATCTCGGGAAGCTTGTGAATAACGTGAGTTCCGAAAACGATATTGACAAACGGGAAGCTCTTCTTGATTCTCTCTGCGACATGCTCCTGCTCCATCATACAGCCGCAAACGGCTATGAGAACGGACGGGTGCTTTCTCTTTATATTCTTGAGTGCTCCCACATTGCCGAAAACTCTGTCCTCGGCGTGCTCTCTTACGGCGCAGGTGTTGAAGATGATGAAATCCGCCTCGTCCTCGTGCTCGGTGAACTCAAAGCCCATCTCGGCAAGCATGCCCTTGATTTTTTCGCCGTCAGCGACGTTCTGCTGACAGCCGTAGGTTCTCACAAAAGCCTTCGGCGTGCCCGTAAGGGAACGAACCTTCATAATTTCTGCCATATCGGCGGTATAGAGGCGCTGCTTCTGAAGCTCCGCCTGAATATCTGTATGTTCCAAAGTGTTCTCCTCTTAATTGTTATTTATTTTACTTCGAACTGATATTGTATCATACAATCGCAGTATTATCAAGAAAACGGGATAATCTTTAATTTTCTCAATTACCCTCGCCCATTACGTCCCACGGGGTAATCATCGCAAGAAGCGGCTCGTCCTCGTTTCCGTTTCTCGTTATAAAAATCACGGAAACACGGTTGTTTTTTCCCCTGACAACCTCGAAAATATCCCTTGCGTCGTAAAGCGACAGTGATTTGTCGGCAAAAGCATAGTTGTCGGCGTGAGCGTTAATCGGAAGCAACGCTCTTAATTCCCTGAGTGTCGTGTTTCTCGTTATGGGACGGGAATAATTTTCCGTGAGATAAGAAAACATGGTCGCACGGCTGAAAACTCCGATGAACTCCCCGTTTTCCATGATAGGCACATGAGAATATCCGTTCTTCTCCATGATTGTCATAACCTTGATGACCGACTGATTCAAGCCAGCTTTGAAGATGCTGTCTCCTCTCGTGGCA
>CAVKLS010000255.1:0-2981 GCA_963657025.1 bacterium
GAACAGAATAACAGTAGCAACAATCGGAGCACCGATCCAGAGATACTGCTTATTGAAAATTGCGTTGTACTCTCTTGCCCACTGAATCATATTACCGAGAGATACGAGGTTTCCCGGAGAAAGACCGAGAACAGCAAGTGAAGACTCAGAACCGATAGCGGAAAGAACAGCGTTCATAAAGTTGGAGAGTGACCATGTGAGTGCATAAGGAAGAATCTCGGTAACAACGATCTGAACCATTCCTTCACCTGAGAATCTTGCGGTATGAATGAAGTCACGCTCTTTGATTGAAAGAGCCATAGAACGAATCTGACGGCTCGGCCATGCCCATGCGAACATTGCAAGAACAAGTGCCATAACGATTGTTGTGGAACCGCCCTTCATAAGTGATGTCATCATAATGAGAATCGGAAGAGACGGAATAACAACGAATGTGTCGGTGATGACCATAAGGATACGGTCAAGTGCTCCACCGGCAAAACCGGCGAGAAGTCCGACGAAAACACCTACAACAGTACCGAGTGTAGCAACGATAAGACCGATAACAAGTGAGTTGTGAATAGCCTCAATAAGAAGCCAGACAACGTCCTGTCCCATCGAAGTAGTACCGAGCCAGTGAGAAGCAGAAGCTCCAAGCTTAGCGGTATAGGTATTATAAGTAAATGGATTTACGTGTGGAATATAGTAAACAACAAATCCGATGACCAGAAAGAATAATGTCGAAATCAAACCAATTTTCAGGCGGCCGTTTGTTGTTTTCCAGAATTTAGCAAAGCCTTTCATAACAACAACCTCCCTTTATTAGCCGTAACGAATTCTTGGGTCGATAAACGGATAGATAACATCAACAATAAGTGTTGCGGTTGAGATAGCAACAATCGAAATTGTGATACATCCGAGAATCATGTTATAGTCAGACTGAAGAATAGCCTTCTGAATTAAGGTACCAACTCCGGGATAACCGAAGATGATCTCTGTCATGATAGAACCGCCGAAGACACCGCCGAGGCTCATTGCCAAAGCTGTAATCTGAGTTAAGATGGAGTTACGAAGAACATAGCTTGTACCGATCTTAGCCTCGGAAATTCCACGATAACGTGCGTAGAGAACAAAGTCCTCTTCGCTTGTTGTGCTTGCCAAGGACTTCATGGAGATAATCCACCAACCTGTTCCGAGAAGCAACATTGAAACTGCCGGAAGAACAGATGCCTTGAGAAGCGATGAAAGATACTGAGCTGTTGTTCCGAATGTGACAAGCGTTGTCGTAATCGGGAACCAACCAAGAACGTATGCAAATACGATCTGAAGTACGAGAGCGATCAGGAAGTAAGGAATCGGGTAGATACAAATTGCAATACCCTCAAGAATCTTCGAGGAACGCTTATTCTTGCGGAAGCCTGCGAGCAAGCCGATAAAGTTACCGATAATCCAAGCAAGAAGAGTTGATGTCAGTGACAAGCCGAGTGTATACGGCAGGTTACGACTTATAATGTTTACAACCGGCTCAGGGTAGCTCATAAGTGACGGACCGAAGTCAAAGTGCAGCAATCCATGCCACAAGAAATATCCGTACTGTTCGAGAAGAGTACCGTCGAGACCGAACTGAACTCTAAGTTGATATCTTAGCGCTTCCATTTCTGCAGGGTCCATGTTACCTGAACGGGACTGCATCTGGGAAATCATGTTCTCAACCGGGTCGGAAGGGAACATTCTCGGGATGAAGAAGATGAACGTAACGCCGATCAAAATCGTCATTGCCCAAGCCAGAAGGCGCTTTAAAAAGAATGTTTTAAATTTCACAGCCACACTTCCTCATTTGACAATTAGTTAAAGGGGATTTTGATTAAAAGGACGGAGACGTGGTCATGGGTATTTGGCACACGCCCCCGTCGATTTAACTCATCTGATTATTAGATTTTGCTATTTCAAGCAAGCTCAAACATTAATTCTGAACAGGTGTAATGTTCGGGAGCTGATACTTGAAGCGGCTCCACCACCACCAAGGACCGTCATAAGCGTTCTCGGAGTTCGGGTAGCCCTGCCAGTAAGTGCTGTTTGTAGGAACGAACTTTGTACCGTTTGTGAAGTTGATAGCAGGCATCTCTTCAACAGCGATCTTGAGGAACTCTGTTGTGAGTTCATATGCCTCATCACTTGTCGGATCTGTGTTAGCAAGCTTGTTGATGATGTCAGTAGCTTCCTGGTTGTTCCAACGTGCGCCCTGACCTGAACCTGTCTCGCCGAGAGGCTTGATAAGCTCATTGCTCCAACCGGAGATACCGGTGTAGAAGTCCTTCATGATACCGGCTGATGGCCAGTAAGCACCAAGCTCGTAGTTGCCCTGTCCACCGTCAACATCCCATGTTGCACTGGACTTAGATGTGATTGTTACGTCGAGACCGAAGTCGAGGAGCTGGTTGTAAACAGCTGTTGCTGTACGAGCAGCCTGAGTCTCTGTATCTGCGATGTAGCTGATCTCCATTGTGAACTTCTCACCATTGAAGTACCAACCGTCATCCTTCTTCTCGAAGCCTGCCTTAACGAGGAGCTTTTCAGCAGCCTCTTCGTCATGCTTCCACCAACCTGCACCGAACATAGAGATGAGCTCTTCGTCTGTGCCTGTTACGCCTGTAGCCTCAGCCATACGCTTTGCGTAGCCTGTGTCATAAGGCTTGATTGTTGTGCCGTCGCCGAGATCGAGCTCAAAGTTCTCGAGCCAATCCTGCATCGGGATAGTGTAGGTCTCCTGGAGATACTCTGTGTTGTTCATAAGCGGGATAGGAGCAACACGACCTGCGCCGGAGAAGATGTTCATAGAAATCTGATCGATGTCGAGTGCAAGAACGATAGCCCAACGGAAGTCTGCGTTATCGTACGGAGCGCCCTGGCCCTCAGAGAAGACAACGGACTTTGCGCCCGGGTCGTCAGCTGTTGCATACGGGAACTCGTTGTACCAAGCGGAGATCTTGTCGTTCTGACCC